>JBEGUE010000181.1:0-7128 GCA_041179045.1 Pseudomonadota bacterium | reverse complement strand
TGAATTGCGTAAAAAGTTCTCTGGTAAGCCAGAGCATGTTGTGAACTTCTTCTTCTTTATTGCTGAAGAAGTGCGCGAGATCATGGCTCAACTAGGCATTCGTAAGTTTGATGACTTGATTGGTCGTGTTGATCTCTTAGATACCCGTAAAGGTATTGAAAACTGGAAAGTCCATGGTTTGGATTTCAGTAAGATTTTTGCTGAGCCTAATGTTCCTAAAGATACGCCCCGCTACCAGATCTTGACTCAAGAGCATGGCTTAGGTAGTGCGTTGGATAACATTCTGATCGAGAAGAGTGAGCCTGCATTACAGGGTGGAGAGAAAGTTTCATTCATTGTTCCTGTGAAGAACGTGAATCGTACTGTTGGTGCAATGCTCTCCGGAGAAATCGCTCAGCGTTATGGTCATGCTGGTTTGCCTGATGACACCATTCATATTCAATTGAATGGTACTGCTGGTCAAAGTTTCGCTGCCTTCTTGGCGCGCGGTGTCACCTTGGATTTAGTTGGTGATGGCAATGATTACGTTGGTAAAGGTTTGTCTGGTGGACGTGTGATTGTGCGTGCACCACATGAGTTCCGTGGTGATACAGCTAAGAATATTATTGTTGGCAATACCGTTCTTTACGGTGCAATCGGCGGCGAAGCATTCTTTAACGGCGTAGCTGGTGAGCGTTTCGCAGTTCGTAACTCTGGCGCCACAACGGTGGTTGAGGGTACTGGCGATCACGGTTGTGAATACATGACTGGTGGCACTGTAGTGGTCTTGGGCGCAACTGGTCGTAACTTTGCAGCAGGTATGAGTGGTGGTATTGCTTATGTCTACGACGAAGATGGCCTTTTTGAAAAGCGCTGCAATACCAGCATGGCGACTTTGGAAAAAGTATTGCCTTCTGCTGAGCAGATTGCCCAGATGCCTCAGTCACAGTGGCATGCCCCTGTTGATGTCAAGGATGGTGGCGAGCGCATGACTGATGAGCAAATTCTGAAGGGCTTGATCGAGCGTCATTTCCGTCACACTGGATCTGAGCGTGCTAAAGCACTCTTGGCTGATTGGGAAAATGCTCGCGGTCGTTTTGTGAAGGTTCTACCTACTGAGTACAAGCGTGCTTTAGGTGAGCTGTGGGAAAAAGCACAAAACAAAACTGTTGCAGCCTAATCAATATAGACATTAAGAAAAGATACTAAGGATTCGATATGGGTAAAGTCACTGGATTTATGGAGTTTGAGCGCGTAGATGAAACTTACGAAGCTCCCGTTAAGCGCCTACATCACTACAAGGAGTTTGTTGCAGTACTGACGGATGATGAGGCTAAAGTGCAAGGTGCACGATGCATGGATTGCGGTATTCCGTTTTGCAATAACGGCTGCCCAGTCAATAACATCATTCCTGACTTTAATGATTTGGTATTTCATGATGACTGGAAAAATGCATTAGATGTTTTGCAGTCAACCAATAACTTCCCAGAGTTCACTGGCCGTATTTGTCCTGCACCTTGTGAGGCTGCCTGTACTCTAGGAATCAATAGTGACGCGGTTGGCATTAAGTCGATTGAGCACGCCATTATTGATAAGGGTTGGGAAAATGGCTGGGTTAAGCCACAGCTACCTAAAACTAAAACAGGTAAAAAAGTTGCCGTTGTTGGTGGCGGGCCAGCTGGTATGGCGACTGCGCAACAATTAGCGCGCGTTGGCCATGACGTGACCGTATTTGAAAAGAATGATCGTGTTGGCGGATTGTTGCGCTATGGCATTCCTGATTTCAAAATGGAAAAATGGCTAATCGATCGTCGTGTGGAGCAAATGCAAGCTGAAGGTGTCAAGTTTGAGACTGGTGTATTTGTTGGAAAAGAAGCAATCGGCGTTGAAGTAAAAAATTACTCTACAAAAACGGTTTCACCTGATCAGTTGATGAAAGATTTTGACGCTGTTGTGATTAGCGGTGGATCAGAGCAGCCACGTGACTTGCCAGTGCCTGGCCGTGAGTTGAAGGGTGTTCACTATGCATTGGAATTCTTGATTCCACAGAATAAAGAAAATGCAGGCGATTTTAAAAACGAAATTTCTGCAGCAGGTAAGAACGTAGTGGTAATTGGTGGTGGTGATACTGGATCTGATTGTGTTGGAACCTCTAATCGTCATGGTGCTAGCAAGGTCACTCAGTTTGAATTAATGTCACAGCCACCAGAAGTCGAGAACAAGCCTTTGGTATGGCCATATTGGCCAACTAAATTACGTACATCCTCTTCGCACGAAGAGGGTTGTGAGCGCGACTGGTCTGTTGCAACTAAGCGTTTTGAAGGTAAGGACGGCAAACTTGAGAAGCTGATCTGTGTGCGCTTAGAGTGGAAAGACGGCAAGATGACAGAAATGCCAAATTCTGAATTTGAAATTAAGGCAGATTTGGTGTTTTTGGCGATGGGCTTTGTATCTCCTGCAGCTCAGGTGCTGAATGCGTTTGGCGTTGAAAAAGACGCGCGCGGTAATGCAAAAGCCACTGTTGATGGCCAAAATGCCTACCAAACCAATATTCCTAAGGTGTTTGCTGCTGGCGATATGCGTCGTGGACAGTCTTTGGTGGTGTGGGCGATTCGTGAAGGCCGCCAAGCTGCCCACGCAGTAGACGAGTATTTAATGGGGTCATCTGTTCTGCCACGATAATATCGAGGATATGAATAGTGGCCACGCCAACTCGGTGGAATTGAAGCAAAAAACCTTTAGCGGTGGCCATGGCGAAGTTGTCGTTTCAATTAAGGACGTCAACTTCTCCTACGCCCCTGGTGAGCGGCAAATTTTATCGGGACTCAATATGGAGTTCCGTCGCGGCCAAGTGGTTGCGGTGATGGGTGGCTCTGGTTGCGGCAAGACCACTATTCTCAGACTCATTGGTGGTCAATTTACCGCGCAGTCCGGGCAAGTTTTATTTGAAGGCCACGACATTGGCAAAATGAATGGCGCTGAATTAATGGCTGCTCGTCGTCGTATGGGCATGCTCTTTCAGTTTGGTGCACTTTTTACTGATCTCAGCGTTTTTGAAAACGTCGCTTTTCCTTTGCGTGAGCACACCAATTTAAGTGAAGAGTTATTGCGTTCTCTAGTGCTCATGAAGCTCAACGCAGTGGGCTTGCGTGGCGCACGTGATTTAATGCCGGCGCAAATTTCTGGTGGTATGGCACGCCGTGTTGCTTTAGCAAGAGCGATTGCGCTCGATCCTCCTCTGATCATGTATGACGAGCCCTTTGCTGGCTTGGATCCAATTTCATTGGGGATTACGGCGCGCTTGATCCGGGATTTGAATCAAGCTTTGGGTGCAACCAGTCTTTTGGTTACACATGATGTGGAAGAAACTTTTGAAATTGCTGATTACGTATATTTCATTGCCAATGGTCGCATTGGTGCACAAGGTACTCCAGAAGAATTGAGTCGCTCTACGGATCCTTTTGTGCGTCAGTTCTTAGATGCTTCGCCAGATGGCCCAGTACCGTTTCACT
The DNA here is from genome assembly GCA_041179045.1 of Pseudomonadota bacterium. Lineage (GTDB taxonomy): Bacteria > Pseudomonadota > Gammaproteobacteria > Burkholderiales > Burkholderiaceae > Polynucleobacter. Next base: position 3,637 of record JBEGUE010000181.1, on the reverse strand, counting down.
ATCCAGGACAGAGTCTTGAGGAAGATTTTGGGGTGAACCTCAAATGAGCATACTCAGTAAAACTATGGATCTCTTGGGCGATCTTGGATTCTTCATGCGTCGAAACTTGACTAGCCTTGGGCTTGCTGCACGGATGTTTGCTGCAGTGATTTGGCGCTCAGGCTTTCTATTAAAAAGACCTCGTTTAGTTTCTGATCAAATTTTATTTTTAGGTAATTACTCATTTGTGATTATTGCGGTATCTGGTTTGTTTGTTGGTTTTGTTTTGGGCTTACAGGGTTATTACACTCTGAATCGCTATGGCTCTGAACAGGCTCTTGGTTTATTGGTTGCGTTATCCCTCACCCGGGAATTGGGCCCTGTGATCACTGCTCTCCTATTTGCTGGTCGTGCTGGTACATCACTGACTGCTGAGATTGGCTTAATGAAAGCCGGTGAACAGCTCAGCGCCATGGAAATGATGGCTGTGGATCCGTTAAGTCGTGTGATTGCACCGCGCTTGTGGGCAGGCATTATTGCGATGCCGATTTTGGCGACGATCTTTACGGCGGTTGGTGTGATGGGCGGCTACTTTGTCGGTGTGCCTCTGATTGGAGTTGATTCTGGCGCCTTCTGGTCGCAGATGCAGGGTGGGGTAGACCTCTTTTCTGATATTGGAAATGGCTTGATCAAAAGCTTGGTATTTGGTGTAGCAGTGACTTTTATAGCTTTGTATCAAGGCTACGAGGCAAAGCCTACTCCTGAGGGTGTTTCGCAGGCAACCACCAGAACTGTGGTGATTTCTTCTTTATCGGTCTTAGCATTAGATTTCTTGCTCACCGCAATGATGTTCTCGAATTAGAAAGAATAAACTGGGACTCTTATGAGAAAAAGTGCAATTGATGTTTGGGTTGGAATTTTTGTAGCCATTGGGTTGCTGGCTGCCTTGTTTCTCGCATTGAAGGTTGGCAATATGAATGCCGTTTCCTTCGCGCCAACTTACAAAATTTCTGCGCGTTTTGACAATATTGGCGGACTCAAGCCACGCGCACCAGTCAAAAGTGCAGGTGTAGTCGTTGGACGTATTGCGAATATTTCTTTTGATGACAAAACTTACCAAGCAACCGTCACCATGACCATTGAGGATGCGTATAAGTTTCCTAAGGATTCATCTGCGAAGATTTTGACTTCAGGTTTATTGGGCGAGCAATACATTGGGCTTGAGGCAGGCGGATCTGATGATATGTTGGCGGTTGGAGACAAGATTACTCAGACTCAGTCGGCCGTTGTTCTAGAAAATCTGATCAGTCAGTTTTTGTACAACAAGGCTGCTGATAGCGGCCAAGACAAGGGCGCAGCAAAATAATGTACTTGCTAGCAAAGCTCAAGCGCATGGTCTTACTGGGTTTGGTTGGGGCTATGGTGGGTTGTGCATCTATTCCGGCTGGGGTTGCGCCCTCACCGCACGATCCATGGGAACCGTTTAATCGCTCCGTTTTTGAGTTCAATGAAGGCTTAGATACTTATCTACTCAAGCCAGTAGTGGCTGGCTACCGATTTGTCTTGCCAGAGTTTGTGCGTGATGGCATTTATAACTTCTTTAGCAATTACAGCGACATTTACACTGCATTACAGAACCTTTTGCAGGGAAAGCCTGACTACGCCTTTAGCGACCTGATGAGGGTGGTGGTTAATACCACCTTTGGTTTGGGCGGTTTAATCGATATGGCAACTCCAGGTGGCCTACCAAAGCATAAGGAAGATTGGGGTCAAACCTTTGGTGTGTGGGGTATCCCTGCTGGCCCTTATGTGGTTTTGCCGTTCTTTGGACCCAGTAATGTGCGCGATACCTTTGGTACCGCAGCTGACTTAGAGTCTGACTACCTATTTAGATTGCTGCCAGATGTTGCTTTGCGAAATAGTTTGACTGGCTTGCGTGTGGTGAACGCACGTAATACCTATTACGAAGCGGGCGACCTATTGGATGGGGCTGCAATCGATAAATATAGCTTTGTGCGGGATGCCTATATTCAGAGACGTGCTTACCAAATCAATGAGGGGCGCGATGATGAAGAGCCTCTGATGCCGGTTTACGAGAACCCTTACCAATAAAGCCGGAGCCTCTCTGGATTTGGTTAAGGAGCTAAAATGGCTTTTAATGATTAGCATTAATCGAGGACTCATGAAAAGCCATAAAACAATTCAAAGATATTTTTCAGTACTGCTCTCAAGCCTGTTTTTGTTTGCCGGTAGCGCCTCTGCTCAAGCAGTAGATCAGTCCACGCCAGATGGTTTGATTAAGACTGTGGTCTCTGATGTGATGGCTTCTGTGAAGTCTGATCCGGAAATCCAAAAAGGCAATATCCCGCGTATTGTCGATTTAGTGGAAAAGAAAATTGTTCCCTATACCGATATGCGTCGCACCACTGAAATGGCGATGGGTCCAAACTGGAAAAAAGCGACTCCAGAACAACAGGCCCAGTTAGTTTCTGAATTTAAGAATTTACTCATTCGCACATACTCTGGTGCTCTAAGCCAATTGCGCGATCAAACAATTCAATTTAAGCCTTTGCGTGCAGCCCCAGACGACAAGGAAGTGGTTGTGAAGACTGTAGTGATTGGTCGTGGTGATCCCGTGCCGCTTGACTATCGTCTTGAAAAAACAGCTAATGGTTGGCGAGTCTATGACATGAATATTATGGGTGTCTGGCTGGTTGAGGCTTATCGCAATCAGTTTGCCAATCAAATTAGTCAGAATGGTGTTGAAGGTTTGGTGAAGTTTTTGCAAGATCGTAACAAGCAACTTGCTGCTGCAAAGCCAGCAAACTAAAGATTGCAAAAGATCAATCAAAGATAAATATTAGATGCCATTTTTATTGCCTAGTTCAGTAACGCAAGACAACGTATTGCAGTTGGAGAAAGAGGGCCTGTTAAATCTTGCGACATTAAGAGTGGTAGATTGTCGCGATCTCAAGGATTTTGACTCTACCGTGCTCACGGTGTTATTAGCTTGGCAGAAAAAATTACAAGCTGAAGGTCAGCAAATCTCCGTTCAAAATGCACCGGAAAAATTAACTGTATTAGCGGGCGTATATGGCGTTGCTCAGTTGCTAGGCTTGTCATAGCATGCACGCCGCAATATCAATTAAAAATGTCTCTAAAAATTATGGCGCATTACAGGCGCTAGACAATGTTTCTTTATCCATCGAGCCAGGTGAGTTCTTTGGCCTGCTTGGCCCCAATGGTGCCGGTAAGACAACACTCATCTCCATATTGGCAGGTTTAGTTACTGCAGATAGTGGTCATGCTGCAATCATGGGGGCAGACGTTCAAAGTCAATTCCGAGATGCTCGCCGGATGCTAGGTGTTGTGCCGCAGGAGCTGGTGTTCGATCCATTCTTTACCGTTAGAGAAACGCTGCAATTTCAGTCTGGTTATTTTGGAATTCGTCATAACGATGCTTGGATTGACGAGATCATGGCAAATTTAGATCTCACGAACAAAGCTGATAGCAATATGCGTTCTTTATCTGGTGGGATGAAGCGTCGAGTATTGGTGGCGCAGGCCTTGGTTCATAGACCACCAGTCATTATTTTGGATGAGCCTACTGCTGGAGTTGATGTGGAGTTGCGCCAATCGCTTTGGCAATTTATTAGTC
>JBEGUE010000180.1:0-10843 GCA_041179045.1 Pseudomonadota bacterium | reverse complement strand
AGAACTCTCGCACTCAATCAAAATACCGTCAGCTGGAATAACATCGCCAGGGGGAACACGAAGAACTTCACCAGGATTGCAGTTAATCACCGGCACAATTTCGACTTGCTGAGATACGGGGTAGTTCGGGACCCTTTCACAAGTAGCGGGTAACTGTTTGGCCAAAGCCTCGGCCCCACTCTGAGCATCTTGACGAGCCAAAAGCTCCACATACCGGGCAGCCAAAATAAAGGCGACAAACATGGTGATGGAATCAAAATAGCCTTGACCTGAACCTGTCACGAGGTTTACGGTACCAGCACTAAATGCCAGGGCTAAGGCCAGAGCAATCGGCACATCCATGCCCAACATACGCGTTTGGCGAAACGAAACAACACTGCGCCATGCCGCCTGGAAAATTGGACCTGCTGAGTAAATCATTACCGGCACAGTCAGTGCCCAGCTAGTCCACCCTAATAAAAGATCGTACTCTACCGTGATATCACTATCGCCTACATAGCTGGGCCACGCATACATCATGACTTGCATCATACCCAGCAATGCAACTCCAAGACGCGTGAGTAGTTGACGACGTTCTTTTTTGGATTTCTCAAGCGACAGTGAGGGCTCAAAAGGCCAAGCTTCATAACCAATACGCTCTACCTCAAAGAGTAAGCGAGCAAGACTGGTTTTCTCAGGGGAAAACTCTACCTTGACCTTTTGACTGACATAATTAATCTGCACATCTTTGACGCCAGAGATACGTCGCAAGTGCTGCTCACATAACCACACACAAGCAGCGCAACGGATCTTCTCCAGTCGTAGCGTAGTCTCTAAATTAGCTTCATCACCACTCGGCCGGGTATATCTACCGAGCAAAGAAGGATCGTCATAAGGGGTCAGACTCTCAGGAATTTCACTTGAAGCAAGGTAGGCTGCTGGCTTATCGCTTGACTGTGCGCGGCGTGCATAGAACACTTCCAGGCCTTCACCATGAATTGTTTGCGCAATCGCCATGCAACCAGCACAACAAAATTTTCTATTGATGCCAGCAAGCTCAAGCTCGTAAGAGTCATTTGGAAGAATAAAGCTGCCACAGTGATAACAGCTATTGCTTGGCAAGCTAGAGCTCATAAAAGAATCATGGCTTACTGGTGATGGACCTACTTACCCAGCCGTTACGACGCTCATAAAACACAAACAAAACGCCCCAAACTACCACTGCGGCATAAGCCCAGACCCAGGATATTTGCGAAGCACGTGAGCCAGTTAAATCCAGTACAAAACCAAAAATAGCTGGGCCCAGTAAGCCGCCTCCAAAACCCATGAGGGAATGGAGCCCCATTGCAGCACCTTTAATATTCTCTTTCGCACTAACAACTAAGCCCGCAGTTAAGGTGGCGGAATCGGCCATGATGAAAATCGCATGCCCTATTGCCAGTGCAACAATCAACCACCAAGATTGTCCTGTTGATAAAGCGAGTGCTACACCAAATACCGCACTAGACAGCATGACAAAGAAAATCCATTTTTGACGCCCTATTCTCAAAGCTATCTCATTTCCGAGAATGGATGCAGGAACGCCAAAGAAATTAATCACGCCTGCAAGGGTAGTGGCAGTCAATAGAAAAGAGTCGCCTGTCACAATGGCACAGAAACCAAAAAAGGCTACTATCCAACTGCGGGAAGCAAATAACTCGATTGAGTGGGCGGTATAACCAAAAATAAACCCTGAGGCTGTTTTGTCTTGCAAAACCAAACGCCACTTATCGACCGGGAAAATATCATGCAAGCGAATACGTATTGGGCCGTGCCACTTTTCATGGGCAAGTGCAGGTATAAATAAAAGCACGATCAGAGATGCGGTAAGTGGGCCTAAGGCAATGATTCCAAAAACATAGTGCCAGCCCAAGCTATTTAAGATCCAACCAGAGCAAAGATAAGAGAAGCCAGTACCAATCCCGAAGAATGCGGTGTAGAAGGCAATGTGGCGAGTCAGCTCACCGGTTTTAATGCGATCAGACAGAATTTTTAAGCCAGGCATATAGGTGCCTGCCAAGCCAACTCCATTGAGCGCCATAAATATCAAGGCAGTCCAGAAGTTATAGGCAAAGAGGCTCATGCCGAGCAATCCACAGGTCGCTGAAAGGCCGCCTACGAGATAGACTTTTTTTGCATCAATGCGATCAGTGAGAGCCGTTGCCAATGGGACCATCAGCATATAACCAAAGAAAAAGGCGCTAGCAATGAGGCCGGACTGCAAATTACTAAGATGCCACTCATCTTGTAATGTTGTTAACACTACTGCGTAACAGGCAAAACCCAATAGCGCACAAGTTTGCGCCATCAGCATCAGGGGTGTGTAACTAGAAGGTTTCAAACGCATAAGCACTTACTGCTGACTGCTATTTGGGGAATCCTGGAAGCCGTTTGAGCGGAAAGTGAGCACCAAAGTATCTCGATAGCCGTATTGCCCTAAGGGCTGAATGGGGGTAGATTCATGAATCATTTTTTCATCATTCATGAGCAATAAAGACCAAGGCTCAGAGAGTGTAAATCGCAAACCAGCGGAACCAGTTGCACCAAAAATTCGGGTCTCGCCACCCTTAATACCTACCCGATTGAGTAAAAAGACAGCTACAAAATCGACGCCATCACGATGTGCTCCCTCAGGTGTTGGTCGCCCAATCCCATCCGTCGTATCAATCCGAAATTGGTGAGCCTCAACAAACCAGGTGTTTACCTGCTTAACGCCATCCAGAATATGAGCCAATCCCAACAAAAGAGATTGCCAAGCAGGGTTACTAGTGAGCTCAACTTGAGAAGGCTCAAACCAACGCTCGATACCGCCATGCAACGCGTTGTAATCAACAGACTGCCAGTGGGCACGATGCGGGACGCTAACTAAAGACTCTCCCTGGATCTCAAAGCTTGAATGGCGGCGAAAGCGATATCGCCCACCATCCTTAAGATACGGGTCTCTGGGCAAGCCTTCCCAGAACTGACTGAGATTGCGTAGCTGATCAAGCTCCACATGTGCAATTTGCGCCACATCCTGAGCAGAAACAATTGCAAAACCATCATCTCGCAAAGATTGGACTAATTCCCTAGCGGGCGTTAGCGGAGGTAAAAGGCTTGAAAGAGTCATCGTTCTATTTTAGGCGCATACCCATCAATTTAGGAATACAGATTCAAGCGGCCGCGCACCTCTCCCACATGACCTTTTAGGTCATATAACTCTTTTGCATCCAACATCGATACTTTAATGTTCCCTACCCTTCGCTCAATACTCTCTAAATCCTTCAGATTTTTCTCTTTTAAATCTGGATTAGAGGCATTTCTTTCTATCACCTTGAGCTCCTCGTACACCTGAGATAACTTCAGTCGCAAGAGTAAATTTTTGGCTGCAGGGATATAGGTAAATAAAGGAATCAAGATTACTAAGAGTGGGATCACAATTTTTGCAAAGCGTCCAATCCATACCGCAGTCCAGAAAGGTAGATGACGGTGTAAGAAAGATGGGCCATCCTTTAAGTAGATTTCAGCATCAACGTGCAAAGGAAAATCAAGGCCAGTACCAGATGGAAACTCTCCCGGCTTTTGTAAATAGGAATACGTTTTTAAAATATCGTAGGTAGCGCCAAGCAATAGTGTTACCAATGCAGGACTAACATCGTTCTTACCCACTAAGGTGGCTGTTGCGGCCAACACCTGAATATCCTGACGTGGCAGATCATAGGCGATGCTAACGACACCACGTGGCACCGTCACCTTTGAGAGGAAGGGAAATAAGTGCACATAGGCTTCGGCTTGCTCAAAGCTCATTAAGCGAATGCCAGGAGTTTCATAAAAGTTTTTTACTAAAGGAGCCTCAGCAGCACTGACCAAAAATACAGCGTCTAGCTCCCCTTTTTTAAACTTCTCCAATGCATCCAGTGGTTTTAATTTTTCAGCACGAATATCGCTCAGACTCAATCCACTTGCTGCAAGTAATTGAGAGGCCAAAGATAGCGTGCCACTACCCTCATTACCGATAGATACTCGCTTACCTTTTAATTGACTCAATAAACCCAAGCGTCCCGATTCACTTGGAAAACTAGACTCTCTATACCAAACCCATACTGGCTCATAAAACACACCAGCGATAGAAATCAAATCAGGGTACTTGGATAAGTCTGCTACGCCACCCTGAACCATTGCAAAGTCAACGCCGGAGTTTGCATCCTTTAGTAGCGCCAAGTTATCACTTGTTCCGCCAGTAGTTCTTAGCTTGAGGGAAATACCTTCCTTAGTAAGCTCACTTTGGAGCTTTTCACCAAACTGCTGATAAAGACCCGTTGGGAAACCCGTTGCCAGCTCAATCGACCTAGGCGGAGGTGGCACCAATACCCAGAGTGTGGCGAATAGTACGACAACCAGAACCAAAAAGGCAATGACTACTGCCACGGGGTTGTAGATATTTTTGCGTATGAAGTTCATCAGAATTCTGCTTGTTTTTTGTCATTATGCCCCGAGCTCAAAGATCCAGAGTGAAATGAATTGATTTAAATTATTTCAGGATAAGATGGGGTTTTGAGTGAGCCATTAGGACAATCATGAATTCAACCACTAACAAAGTAGCCCTGGTCACAGGGGCTGGAACGGGTATCGGAAAAGCCGCAGCAAAGGCATTGTTGCAAGGTGGATTTAAAGTTGCTCTCACTGGTAGAAATCTGGAGAGGCTCAATTCAGCAATCAATGATATTGGTGGTAGCAGTCAAAACTGCCTCGCCGTGAGCTGCGATGTCGGCAAACCAGAGCAAGTAAAAAAGTTATTTTCAGAAATCCAAAAACAGTTTGGCCGCATTGACGTGCTCTTTAATAATGCCGGCATGGGAGCACCAGCAATCCCTATGGAGGAGCTGAGTTACGAACAGTGGATGAATGTTGTGAATGCCAATCTCTGCGGAGCTTTTCTATGTTCTCAAGAGGCCATCCGCATGATGAAAGCTCAGTCTCCGCAAGGTGGTCGAATTATTAATAATGGCTCGATCTCTGCACATGCACCCCGCCCGATGTCTGCGCCATACACTGCCACTAAACATGCCATGACTGGATTAACCAAATCTATTGCATTAGATGGTCGTCCATTTAATATTACCTGCGGTCAGATCGATATAGGTAATGCCGGCACTGAAATGACTATCCCAATGGCTGCCGGCATTTTGCAGCCAGATGGCTCAAAAAAGGTTGAGCCCCTGATGGATGTAGATCACGTTGGACAAGCTGTCCTACATATAGCTCAACTGCCCTTAGAGAGCAATATTTTGTCGATGACCATCATGGCGAGCAATATGCCATTTATTGGTCGGGGCTAATTAAGGCCTAATCTGCTCAATGATGAGGCGAGCATTGGTCGTGCCCACCTTGATCGTTTGAGAAAGAGATATCAAGTCACCGGCTTCTGGCATTGCCATTCCCGTCTTTGAAATACGTACCTCAACCGACACTTCTGGCATTTGAGAAATCAATGCATTGGGACTCATTGCCAAAGCATCATTCAAAACAAAGTTGATTGGGAATGCTGTAACCGGGGTTTTGAGAACAGCCACCGGCATGCGCTCACCTGGCTTACGGGCGATCACCATCAAAACATCGCCCGCTTTAATTTTGGACTTCAGTTCTGGGGCAATCTCCACTTGCCCGCTCACGCCTTGATTACTGATGACTGGGGCACCAGCCGGCGCAAGACCACCCTTGCTACGCGCTTCTGCAATAGAAGCTGCAATCGCACGCGCTTCATCAGACTCGGCAGGTAATTGCTTAGCCAACTTCTCCCAGGACTGCACTGCAGCTTTATAGTTCTGCGCATTAAAGGCGGCAGTTCCAGAAAGCCAAAGAGCCAACAAATTATTCGGATCCTGGGCTAATGCCTTGTTAATGAGTTGCTGTGGCTTACCAGCAAAATTACCATTCGCATTAGCTGCTAATACGTCAGCATAGTCAGCCAATAATTGCGGGTCCGAATCAACAAATGCGCCTGCACGAGCATAGGCATTTGCAGCCTCGGCGTTACGACCCAAAATCCGGTAGGAGCGAGCCAGCATAGCCCAGCCCTTGAGATTGTCAGGCTCTTTATCCATCTTGGCGGCAAACTCTTCAACCATCTTTTCAACTGACTCTTGAGTCATCGGTTTCTCGGTGCTCTTCTGGGCAATCTGAGCGGCATCACCAAGATAGAAATAGAAACCCGCTGAAAGTATTGCTACAAAAAGGCAAATCCCAATGATGGTTTTCTTGGGTGAACCCAGCACTGCGAGATCATCCGCTTCATCTGTATCCTGAAAAAGTCGCTGACGCATTTCTGCATGAGTCTGCTCATAGTTATGGCTATCCACAGTACCCGCCACACGATCAGCCTCGAGCTTATCAAGCTCTTCTCGATAGATGGCTGCATTCATCTGACGACGCGAGGTCGCAGATTCTTTTGCAGGAAAAAACAATGGGCGCAATAGCAGCACCAAGACCAGGATCAATAAAAGAAGAGCGGATATTACAAAACTAGTCATATTATTTTTCTATTGAACTGGACTTAGCATCCTGAAGTAGCGCATCAATGCGACGGTTATCTATTTCAGATAGCGTGGTACTCGGCACAGCCTGATTTCTGCGACGCAAATAAACCATGAGGCCAATAATTCCTGCGAGCAAGATTACAAAAGGGCCTATCCATAAGAGCCAGGTGATTGGCTTGACAGGTGGACGATAGAGGACAAAATCGCCATAACGCTCCACCATGAAATTCCGAATTTGCTCATCTGTCTTGCCCTCAGTAATGAGGATGCGAATTTCTCGGCGTAAATCGTTTGCTAAATCAGAGCGTGAGCCTGCAAGAGATTCATTCTGACAAACTAAGCAGCGCATTTCTTCTGAGATCACAATAAGACGTTGCTCTATTACCGGATCATCAGCCAAAGGTACCGCATCCTTGGCCGACGCACTGATAGAACACAGCACGGCAAAAGCGAGTAAGAGAGATTGAAGTGTCTTTCGGGGCATTATTTCAACTGATCCAACAAAGGAATGATCTTATTGCGAAGTAATTCCATCGTGATCGGTCCAATATGCTTAAACCGAATGACGCCAGTCTTGTCAATCACGTAGGTTTCTGGAACGCCATAGACTCCATAATCAATACCCACTCGGCCTTTGGCATCAAAAGCCGATAATAGGTATGGGTCACCTTGGCGAGCGAGCATAGTCATCGCATCATCACGCTTATCTTTGTAGTCCAATCCAATAATTGGTGCCACTTGTAATTTACCCAGCTCAACAAGAACGGGGTGCTCCTCACGACAAGCAACACACCAAGAGGCCCAGACATTCAGAATCCAAGGCTTACCTTTCATACTCTCTGGTGAAAAGGTTTTTTGGGGATCTGCCAGCTGGGGTAATTCAAAAGCAGGCGCCTGCTTACCAATTAATGGGGAAGGTATTTCCTGTGGATCACGATTTAAACCTACCGCTAAAAATCCAACCAAAATGACAAACAAAATCAGTGGGATTAAAAACTTGGCTTTCATGCTGCTGCCTTCTTGAGCTTCATGCGATAGCGCTTATCAGACATCGCCAGCAAGCCGCCCAAAGCCATCAATACACAACCACCCCAAATCCAATCAACAAAGGGCTTGTAATAGACCCGGACTGCCCATGCTTTATCGTCCAACTCTTCACCCAATGAAACATAAATATCTCTAGTAAGACTCGCATCAATCGCTGCCTCAGTCATAGGCATCGTTGATGAGAAATAACTGCGTTTTTCTGGGTACATTGTCGCTTCTAGCTCCCCATTTCGAGTCAATAGGAAAGTGCCTTGCATCGCGTTATAGTTCGGCCCAGGAACAGGGCTCACACTCTGAAGCTGGATGTCATAGCCGCCGACACTAACGCTTTCACCAGCGAGCATGCGCACATCTTTTTCCTCTTGATAGGTGCCCACCATGGTGACGCCAATCGTAAAGACTGCTATTCCTAAATGCGCTACCTGCATACCAATAAATGAACGTGTTGGCTTGCCTGCCTTTGCTTGGCGAATAATTTGCAGCACCCCGGAAGAAATCACCCAGAAAGCCAATAAGAAACCAAGGCTGCTAAGCCAGGTAAATTCACCCATGGCAAATGGAATTAAAGCTGCTGCAATGACTGCGACTAGGGCTGCAATCCATAAGCGCTTAACCACATCCAAGAGCTTAGAGTTCTTCCAGCTTGTCCAAGGTCCAATCCCCATCAGTACTAACAAGGGGATCATGATGGGCACAAAGACGCTATTGAAATAGGGAGGCCCTACGGAGATCTTGCCTAAATGCAGAGCATCAATCAGTAAAGGGTAAAGAGTACCCAAGAGTACTGATGCAGCAGACACCACTAAGAAGACATTACCAAGCAAAATAAAGGTTTCACGTGATATTAAGCTGAACTTACCGCCAAGGGTACTTTTGGGAGCACGCCAAGCGTAAAGCGCTAAGGAAGAACCCACTACCAGCACTAAGAAAATCAAAATAAAGACACCACGAGTAGGGTCGGTTGCAAATGCATGTACTGAAGTGAGCACCCCAGATCGAACCAAGAAGGTTCCTAAAAGCGATAGTGAGAAAGCGGTAATTGCTAACAAGACAGTCCAGCTCTTAAAGCCACCGCGCTTTTCGGTAACTGCAAGCGAGTGAAGCAAAGCAGTACCAACCAACCAAGGGATGAATGATGCATTCTCTACGGGATCCCAGAACCACCAGCCACCCCAACCGAGTTCGTAATAAGCCCACCAAGAACCCAGTGCAATACCGAGCGTGAGAAATACCCAAGCAGCTGTTGTCCATGGCCGCGACCAGCGCGCCCAAGCAGCATCTAAACGCCCAGATAACAAAGAGGCGATCGCAAATGCAAATGCTACTGAGAAGCCAACATACCCCATATACAACATCGGCGGATGAAATACTAAGCCCGGATCTTGCAAGAGTGGATTGAGAGATCGTCCATCCTGAGCGGCTGGTAACAGTCTCTCAAAAGGATTAGAGGTAGCGATAACGAATAAGAGTAGACCGGTGGTCACCAAACCCAATACACCAATTACACGCGCCACCATAAATTCATCTAGCGCCTTCGAAAGCTGGGAAACTAAAAATGTCCAAGTCGATAGCAAGAAAACCCAGAGTAATAGAGAGCCTTCATGACCGCCCCATACCGCACCTAAGCGGTAAATGACTGGCATTTGCGAATTGGAATGCTCTGCTACATAAAGAACAGAAAAATCATTTGAGTAAAAGCTCCAGGCCAAAATCACAAATGCGATAGCAAGCAATAAGAAAACAGCTTGTGCAGCCGGTCTGGCTAGCAAAATCCATTCACGGCGACTTTGATGTGCGCCGACCAATGGCAGCGTTCCTTGAATAATGGCGATACACAAGGCCAGTATGAGTGCGTAATGCCCAAACTCAGGAATCATTATTTATTTCCATTTTTTTGAGCCTGCTCTAAAGCATGCTGCGCCTCTGGAGGCATATAGTTTTCATCGTGCTTAGCCAATACTTCACTCGCAACGAATTTTCCACTTGGATCTAGGCGACCTTGAATGACGGCGCCCTTACCCTCTTTAAACAAATCCGGAAGAATGCCAGTGTAGGCCACCGGAATATCTTTCGCCATATCGGTAATCACAAAGTTCACCGTTAAACCATCTCTCTTAACCGATGCATCCTTGACCATGCCACCAATACGGAAGACTTGACCGGCCGGCGACTTACCAGCAGCCACCTCACTCGGAGTGACATACAGCGCAATATTGCTGTTGAGGGCATTCAAGATTAATACCGCCGCGACACTAATGGCAATCAACGCGCCAACAATAATGGCAGCTCGCTTATGTCTTGGTTTCACTTGACACCCTTTTGATCAAACTGCTCAGCCAAAACTTCACGCTGCAATCTACGTACGATTGCATGGTGGCGTGCGCGAACGGCCAGGGGCTCTAATAAGAACACCAAGGCGCAAGCACCAAAGCTACACCACACATATAGGGCATAACCGCCCATGGCAAAGAATTCAGCCGAACTATTCCACATTAGTGCTTCACCTCATTTAATTGCCTAACCCAGTCAGTATGGGCCTCACGCTCCAAAATGATGGCGCGCACACGCATTAACCCTACTGCAATTGAGTACATCCACAAGCATAAAGCCATCAACAGCATCCCCCAAAGCATGGTCTGGGCCATGGCAGGCGCCTTGGTTAGAGAAACAGAGGCGCCTTGATGGAGGGTATTCCACCATTTCACTGAAAAATAAATAATCGGCACGTTGACCACACCCACCAGAGCCAAGATCGCGCCCGCTTTATCAGCACGGCGGACATTATCAATAGAGGCCTGCAAGGCGATAAAACCGAGATACAAGAAGAGCAGGATTAATTCCGAAGTTAAGCGCGCGTCCCATACCCACCAAGCGCCCCACATCGGCTTACCCCAAAATGCACCAGTCCACAGGGATAAGAAAGCCATCCAGGCGCCGATCGGGGCCAAGGCCTGAGCCATCATGGCCGACAGACGAGTATTAAATATGAGACCTAATCCCGCCCATGCAGCCATCACCACATAGATGAACATGGACATCCAAGAGACGGGTACATGAACAAAAATAATGCGATAACCCTGACCTTGCACTGCATCTACTGGTGCCACAAAGAAACTGACCCACAAGCCGGCAGCTCCAAAAATAAAGGTGAGCGCCCAGAACCAAGGAATCATTTTTCCAGCCAGTGGATAAAAAGCACTCGGACTTGAGAATTTGAACCAGTTCGTCACTTGACTAGAAGATAAATTATTTACATTACTCAT
>JBEGUE010000179.1:0-4472 GCA_041179045.1 Pseudomonadota bacterium | reverse complement strand
GGTCAGATCGTCGATGGTGAATACCAGACCATGAAAGCCAAGAGTGGCGCCTACGTCCGCGAAATCGTTTTCAACACACCCGAGTTAAAGGCGCTAGTGAGCGACTGGAGTGATGATGAGATTTGGCAACTCAATCGTGGCGGTCACGATCCCCATAAAGTATTTGCAGCTTTTCATTCAGCCGTAAATCACAAAGATCAGCCAACCGTTATTTTGGCTCACACGATTAAAGGTTACGGCATGGGTGGCTCAGGTGAGGCGATGAATATTGCCCACCAGGCGAAGAAGATGAATGCGGATGACGTACGTCGTTTCCGTGATCGTTTTGAGATCCCTGTAAAAGATGAGCAACTAGAAGAAATGCCTTTGGTGAAATTTGCTGAAGGTAGCCCAGAACTTGAGTATATGAAAGCCCGCCGTCAAGAGTTGGGCGGCTACTTGCCACAGCGTCGTATGAAGGCTGAGAGCTTGCCGGTTCCTGCGCTTGAGGTATTTGCACCATTATTAGAAGCAACTACCGATGGTCGTGAGATATCCACAACAATGGCCTTTGTTCGCATTCTCAATACGATTGTGCGTGACAAGGTTTTGGGTAAGCGGGTTGTTCCTATTGTTCCGGATGAGTCACGTACTTTTGGTATGGAAGGCATGTTCCGCCAATTAGGTATTTGGAATCAGTTGGGCCAACTTTATACCCCCGAAGATCATGATCAATTGATGTTCTATAAAGAGGACAAGACTGGTCAGATTTTGCAAGAAGGCATTAATGAAGCGGGTGGTATGTGCGACTGGATCGCTGCCGCTACTTCATACTCAACGCATGGCGTTCCGATGTTGCCTTTTTACATCTTCTACTCTATGTTTGGTTTCCAGCGCATTGGCGACCTCTGTTGGGCAGCTGGTGATATGCGTAGCCGTGGATTCTTATTAGGCGGTACTGCCGGTAGAACCACTTTGAATGGTGAAGGTCTTCAGCATGAAGATGGCCATAGTCAAGTGTGGAGCGCTTCAATTCCAAACTGTATTAGCTATGACCCTTCATTCTCATTTGAAGTAGCGGTAGTTATTCAAGATGGTATGCGCCGCATGCTGGCTGAACAAGAAGATGTGTACTACTACATTACTTTAATGAATGAGAACTACGCTCATCCAGCTATGCCAAAAGGTGCAGAGCAAGACATCATTAAGGGTATGTACAAACTCAAGTCAGTTGGTGATGCCAATGCGAAATTGCGCGTACAACTCTTAGGATCTGGAACCATCTTCCGTGAAGTTATTGAAGCCGCTGAAATCTTGCATAAAGATTGGGGTGTTGCTTCTGATTTGTGGGGTTGCCCAAGCTTTACTGAGTTAGGCCGTGATTGGAATGCAGTCCACCGCAACAACTTGCTGAACCCAACTGCAGCACCTGCTTTGTCTCATGTAGAGAAGTGCCTAAAAGACACTGCAGGACCAATTGTTGCTGCTACTGACTATGTACGATTATTTGCAGAGCAAATTCGTCCTGCAATTCAGCATCTAGGTCGACGCTTTGAGGTTTTAGGTACTGATGGTTTTGGCCGCTCAGATACTCGCGAGAAATTGCGCGATTTCTTTGAAGTAGATCGTCGCTGGGTCGTTCTTACTGCGCTTCGCTCTTTGGTGGATGCTGGTCAGTTAGATCGCCAAAAGTTAGCCGAAGCAATTCAGAAGTACGGCATCGATACCACTAAGCCAAACCCAATGACGGTTTGATAAGAGACGGATACTATGAGCCAACTAATTGATATTAAAGTCCCTGATATTGGGGATTACAAAGATGTACCTGTTATCGAGGTATTGGTAAAAGCGGGTGATCGTGTTGAGAAAGAGCAGTCTATTGTTGTTCTCGAATCCGACAAAGCAACCATGGATGTTCCCTCCTCACACTCTGGTCTTGTGAAAGAGGTCAAGGTTAAGGTGGGTGACTCTATCTCAGAGGGCGCTATTGTTTTGGTACTTGAAGAGAGTGGTGCAGCCACAGCTCCAGCCGCTGCACAAGCTGCTATTGCTCCCGCAACAGTGAAAACCGAACCTACTGCCACTCCAGCCCCAAAAGTAGAGCCGCCAATTGTGCGTGCACCAGCACCACCTCCTGTTAGCAATACTCCGGTTGAGGTTGATCCAACGGCTAGTCATGCAAGTCCTTCGGTCCGTAAGTTTGCTCGCGAACTCGGCGTCACGGTTCATCAGGTTCAGGGTTCTGGTCCCAAAGGTAGAATCACCCAAGAGGACGTGCAGGCTTTTGTAAAGGCGGCAATGAGTGGTGGTGCCGGCAATGCACCAAGCGCATCTGGCGGAAGCTTGGGCGGCCTGAATCTCATTCCATGGCCAAAAGTGGATTTCTCTAAATTTGGTGAGACGGAGCGTCAGCCGCTCAATCGCATTAAGAAGTTGACTGCTGCGAACCTCGGTCGTAACTGGGTCATGATTCCTGCCGTGACCTATCACGAGGATGCGGACATTACTGACCTTGAAGCATTTAGAGTTCTGACCAATAAAGAAAATGAAAAGCAGGGTCTCAAAATCACGATGCTCGCTTTCTTGATGAAGGCTGCTGTTGCTGCCCTCAAGAAATACCCAGAATTTAATAGCTCTATCGATGGGGATGACTTGGTGTTGAAGAAGTATTTCAATATCGCATTTGCTGCTGATACGCCAAATGGTTTAGTGGTGCCAGTGATTCGTGATGCGGATAAAAAAGGCATCTTTGAGCTCGCACGTGAAACCTCTGAGTTAGCTGCACTTGCGCGTGATGGAAAGCTGAAGCCCGAGCAAATGCAGGGTGCTAGTTTTACTATTTCTTCTTTGGGCGGTATTGGCGGCACCTATTTCTCACCTATTGTGAATGCACCTGAGGTAGCCATTTTAGGTGTCAGCAAGGCTGCCATGAAGCCAGTGTGGGATGGCAAGCAATTTGTGCCCCGCTTAATTTGCCCATTGTCACTCAGTGCCGACCATCGTGTGATTGATGGTGCTTTGGCTACCCGTTTCAATGTCTATATCGCTCAGCTGATGTCTGACTTCCGTCGCGCAGCACTGTAAGGAGAAGATATGACCAAGCAAATTATTCTCGTACCAGACATTGGTGATTATTCAGATGTGCCGGTGATTGAAGTGCTCATTAAAGTGGGTGATGTCATCGAAAAGGAACAGCCATTACTCGTTCTGGAATCTGACAAAGCCACGATGGAAGTTCCAGCCGACGCCGCCGGAACCGTTCTCAGTATTTCTGTAAAAGCTGGCGATAAGGTTGGTAAGGGCAGTGTCGTAGCGGAGATTGAAGTGGGTGTAGCGACTGCACCTCAAGTTACGGCAACTACAGCAGCATCTGCTCCAACACCTCCTCCAATGGCAGTAGCTGCCATCAGCGCCCCTATTGCCGGTCAATACAGTGGCAAAGTGGATCATGAGTGCGAAGTGCTCGTCTTAGGTGCTGGCCCAGGTGGCTATAGTGCGGCATTCCGAAGTGCAGATTTGGGTATGAGTACTATTTTGATAGAGCGCTATTCAACTTTAGGCGGTGTTTGCTTAAATGTGGGCTGCATTCCTTCGAAGGCCTTGCTTCACACAACTGCAGTAATGGATGAAGTGAAAACGATGTCCAAGCATGGCATTAGCTATGGCGCTCCCAAGATTGAAATTGATCAATTGCGGGGCTACAAAAACTCTGTCATTGCAAAGCTTACGGGTGGATTAGCTGGCATGGCAAAAGCCCGTAAGGTTACTGTAGTGCGCGGATTAGGTCGATTCTTAGATGCAAATCATGTAGAAGTTGAGTTAACCAAGGGTGATGGCCAAGATTTAACAAGACAAAAAGAGGTGGTTCGCTTTCAGAAGGCGATCATTGCGGCAGGAAGCCAGCCTGTAAATCTCCCATTCTTGCCGGAGGATCCTCGCATCGTAGATAGCACTGGTGCCTTATTACTTAAGAGTATTCCAAAGCGGATGTTGGTCATCGGTGGCGGCATTATTGGTTTGGAGATGGCGACTGTTTACAGCACCCTAGGCTCCCGTATCGATATTGCCGAAATGATGGATGGCCTCATGGCAGGCGCAGATCGTGATTTAGAAAAGGTCTGGGAGAAGTTTAATGCCGGCCGTTTCGAGAACATTATGCTCAAGACTCGCGCCTCTAAGGCTGAAGTAAAGGCTGACGGTATTGCAGTCAGCTTCGAAGGTGAGGGTGCTCCCTCAGAGCCACAGACTTACGACTTAGTATTGGTTGCAGTTGGACGCACGCCGAATGGCAAGAAGATTGATGCATCGGCTGCTGGCGTTGTTGTAGACGAGCGCGGTTTTGTTCCCGTCGACAATCAAATGCGTACCAATGTGCATCACATCTTTGCGATTGGCGATATCGTTGGCCAACCCATGCTTGCGCACAAAGCAGTACATGAGGGTCACGTTGCTGCAGAGGTCGCTGCTGGTGAAAAATCCTACTTTGATGCTAA
>JBEGUE010000178.1:0-3865 GCA_041179045.1 Pseudomonadota bacterium | reverse complement strand
CTACGCATGGCGACCACATCGCCCCAAGAAAGCAAAAAGGCTTCTGAGTCAATTGACCTAGAAGCCTTCTACTGTTTGGTTGCGGGGGCAGGATTTGAACCTACGACCTTCGGGTTATGAGCCCGACGAGCTGCCAGACTGCTCCACCCCGCGTCTGAAGCTGTAATTCTACCATTTTTCGACCAGTTCTGTCGAGCGACTTCTTGAAATGGTACTTAACAAGGCTATTTTTTCATTAAAAAAAGACTGTAGAGTCAGCATGCATAAGGAGTAACATATTGCCACGCAACATTCACTAAGGGCTTTTAAATGTCAATTAGCAACCCTGAATTTTCGAATTCGACTTTATTAAAGCCAGTTGATCTGCATGACGATCACAATGGCCATAAAAAAGGTCTTGGGACGATGATGCTTGCCGCTATCGGCGTAGTCTTTGGTGATATTGGCACTAGCCCTTTATATGCACTCAAAGAATGTTTTGATCCTAAGCACGGAATCCCGTTTTCACCAGAGGCATTGTTTGGCGTAATCGCAATGATGATTTGGTCATTAATTTTAGTGGTGACCTTTAAGTATGTTTTATTTGTGATGCGGGCTGATAACAAAGGCGAGGGTGGCGTTTTATCTCTGATGGCTTTAGCACTTAGATCATTCGACAGTAAATCGAAGGGTTATTTCTTTTTAATGATTTTAGGAATGCTCGGAGCTTGTATGCTCTTGGGGGAGTCTGTGATTACTCCAGCAATTTCAGTGTTATCAGCTGTTGAAGGTATCGAAATTGCAGCGCCTGGGCTGCATAAATTTATTATCCCCATTTCCTTAACAATCTTGGTTGCCCTATTCTTGATTCAAAAATATGGCACGGCGGCCGTTGGGAATCTATTTGGCCCGGTCACTCTCACTTGGTTTATTACTCTCGCTGCATTGGGCCTCATTAATATCGGCGCAGCGCCACAAATTATTGGTGCAATTAATCCAATGTATGCAGTGCAGTTTGTGCTAGATCACCCAACTACCGCCTATATTGTGATGGGCGCCGTTGTCCTTGTTGTCACTGGTGTTGAGGCGCTCTACTTAGACATGGGGCACTTTGGAAGAAATCCTGTCCGATATGCTTGGCTCATTATTGTCTTGCCCAGCCTGTTAATTAACTACCTAGGGCAAGGCGCACTCTTGTTATCCAATCCAGAGGCTGCTTCAAACCCATTTTATTTAATGGTTCCCGATTGGGCTTTATGGCCTGTTGTTGGTCTTGCTACTGCAGCTACAGTCATTGCATCGCAAGCGGTGATTTCAGGTGCTTACTCTTTGGTGAGTCAAGCCATATTGCTTGGTTTTATGCCACGAATGACCATCATGCATACCTCCGATTCAGAGCAGGGACAAATTTATATTCCCGTGGTGAATTGGGCTCTCTTATTTATGGTGGTTGTTACCATTATTGAGTTTAGAGAATCAGTAAACTTAGCAGCTGCTTATGGAATTTCTGTGACATCAACCATGATGATTACTGCAATTTTATTAGGGGTAGTGATGTACCGTGAATGGAAAATGAACATTTTCCTGGTGCTTTGTTTAACAGCCATCTTCTTTGCTTTAGATTTTGCATTTTGGTCAGCTAATTTAATTAAGATCAAAGATGGTGGCTGGTATCCATTATTTCTAGGCCTTATCATTTTTACTTGTTTAATTACTTGGTATCGTGGGCGGAAGCTATTGCGCGCTAAAATAGAAGAAGGCGCCATACCTTTACAGGCTTTTGTTTCTAGTTTGTTAGCCCACCCACCTCATCGCGTCGAGGGCACTGCTATTTTTCTGACGGCTCACGTCGATTTTGTGCCGATCGCGATGTTGCATAATTTAAAGCACAATCGAGTGATGCATGAGCGCATCTTTTTTGTCAAATTAAGTACTTGGGATGTGCCTTATGTTAGCGACAGTGAGCGCATTACGATGAAGGACTTTGGGGGCGGTATTTATTTGGTGAGAGCGGTACATGGCTTTAAAGAATCACCAGATATCAATAAAGTCTTGGACTTGTTGCAAAAGCAAGAAAACATTCAATTTAATGTGATGGATACCTCTTTCTTTGTTTCTCGTGACACTATTGTTCCATCGGCAAATCCTGGAATGGCCTTATGGAGAGAGAAGCTGTTTGGTTGGATGATGCAAAACGCAGCGAAGCCATCGGACTTCTTCAAGATTCCTACCAATCGCTTAGTTGAGCTTGGCGCAAAGGTAGAGATTTGAGAGGGCTCGGCACCTTGGGTTCAATGCTGTCATTGTGGGCATTCCTATTGACTTGTTCCTTCAGCAGTCTAGCGCTCGCTACTCCTGCTGAGGAAGCCCAGCTAGAGCAACTGGACAAGATTGAGCGTGATCTCGAGTTGCAACGCGATTGGGCTAAATATCGCTGGGAAAAAACTAACTCTGAGTGCTATCAAAAATATTGGGTCAACAGCTGCCTCAAAGATGCTCGTGCCGAATACCGCAAGGAGATTGATCCCATTCGTGTACAAGAAGTAGAGTTGCATGAGGTACAGCGTAAGTTACGGGCTAGCATTAAGGATCAGCGTGATGCAGCTAAGATCGCTGAACGTGCCTCTGCTGAAAAAGCTGCTGAGCGCACAGCTAATCAAAAAGAATTTGAAGAGAAGCAAAAAGCAGCGGCTGCTCGTGCAGCAGATGTAGAGCAGCGCCGAAGAGATGCGCCTAAGCGTGCTAAAGAAAACAAAGCGGGCACTCAGCTCGATTAATCCCTTGGCTAAAATAAAAACAATCTATATCTGTCAGTCATGCGGTGGAACATCTGCTAAATGGCAAGGGCAGTGCCCCTCATGTCAGGCATGGAATACCTTGGAAGAAGGTGTTCCCGAGGTCAGCTCGAATACCCGCTTTCAGGGGCTGGCACAGTCACTCCCCCGTCAAAAGCTCTCCGCTATTTCGGCTGAAGACCTTCCGCGCTTTAGTACTGGCGTAGAGGAGTTTGACCGCGTACTAGGAGGTGGATTAGTTCCCGGTGGCGTTGTTCTATTGGGCGGTGACCCTGGCATTGGTAAATCCACTCTCTTGCTCCAGGCTCTTGCTGAGATGAGTGCTGCTGGCATGAACGTGCTCTATAGCAGCGGTGAGGAGTCTGCAGCGCAAATTGCATTACGTGCAAAACGCATTGCGCTCGATGCGCCTCAATTAGAAGTGCTCGCCGAGATTCAGTTAGAAAAGCTCTTATCCATCATGGATACGGTAAAGCCACAGGTCTTGGTGGTCGACTCTATTCAGACTTTGTATTCTGAAGTACTGAGCTCGGCTCCAGGTTCGGTTGCCCAAGTGCGAGAGTGCGCTGCGCAATTAACTAGAGCTGCTAAATCTAGCGGTATCTGTGTTTTGATGGTGGGGCATGTGACTAAAGATGGCCACTTAGCGGGTCCTCGTGTGCTGGAGCATATTGTCGATACCGTCTTGTATTTTGAGGGTGATACGCATTCCTCATTTAGATTGGTGCGCTCGATTAAAAATCGTTTTGGTGCAGTCAATGAGCTCGGTGTATTTGCCATGACTGAAAAAGGTCTGCGCGGAGTTGCAAACCCTTCAGCAATCTTTCTTTCTCAGCATGCGGAGATGGTTCCGGGTGCCTGCGTATTAGTTACACAAGAGGGCAGTCGCCCACTGTTGGTAGAAATTCAGGCGCTAGTAGACACTGCGCACATTCCTAATCCACGTCGCTTGGCAGTTGGTTTGGAGCAAGCGCGTTTAGCCATGCTCTTAGCGGTACTACATCGTCATGCTGGTGTTGCCTGTTTTGATCAAGACGTCGTCCTAAATGCAGTAGGTGGCGTGAAGATCTCAGAGCCAGCTGCTGACTTAG
>JBEGUE010000177.1:0-18692 GCA_041179045.1 Pseudomonadota bacterium | reverse complement strand
TTGAAGTGCCTCGAGGTTTGCCTGTTCGTGATCGAGATTTACCGCAAAGCGACTTAGAGATTATTGGGCGCGTTAAGCCAAGCGATGATGAGATTCGAGAGAACCCTCGCGCTCGTTCCGCAATCATGCGCATTGCACAAAAACGTACAGAGGTATCAGTTTGAATCGCGCTACGCTGACCTTGCTGGTATTGCTACTAGTGTGCGCACTATCTTTGGTGGCAGCGCAGCAGCGCGCACGTAAATTATTTATTTCACTTGATCGCGCGCAAATCGAAGAGCGTAAACTCAATCAAGACTGGTTACGCTTGGAGTATGAGCAGCGCAATCTATCGAAGTCTGCAAGAATTCGTGATGTTGCTCGCAATCAGTTGCGCATGGTCCCCATATCTCCAGAGCGTACTTTGTACTTGAAGGAGGCTAGATGAGGTCGGTAGGTTTTTCAACTACCCCCAATTTAGTGTTGCGTCTGCCAATGTGGCGGTCGCGCTTGATGCTGTTCATGTTGTTCTTCGTATTCATGCTGTTGCTAATCCGCGCTTTTTGGATTCAGGGTCCGGGAAATGCTTTTTATGAAGCCAAAGGTGTACGCGGTACACAACGTGAGTTGGAGCTGCCCGCTTCCCGTGGAAAGATATTGGATCGTAATGGCCAAGTGATTGCTACGAGCTTGGAAGCAAAGTCAGTGATTGCCTATAACGACACTGTTCCTGATGACCTGGCTGCAGATAAGGTGCAAAAGTTAGCAAGTCTCTTAAAAATTAGTGAATCTGAATTACGTAAAAAGTTAAAAGAAGATCGCAAGCAGATTTTCTTGAAGCGTCAAGTAGACCCAGCAGTGGCGCAACAAATTAAGCAATTAGAAATTCCGGGAATTGGCTTAAATAATGAATACCGTCGCTTTTATCCAGAAGGTGAAGCGATGGCACACGTTGTTGGTTTTACAAACGTGGAAGATCGTGGCCAAGAGGGCATGGAACTTTCAAGAGAAAAAGACTTAGCCGGACACCCAGGGGCACGTCGAGTGGTGGTGGATCGCCTAGGTCGCGTTGTCGAGGATGTTGCAATTTTGCAGCTACCCCAAAACGGCAAAGATTTGCAACTCTCTATTGATAGCAAGATTCAGTTCCTAGCTTATAACGCTGTCAAGAGTGCGGTAGAGCAACACCGAGCAAGTGCTGGTGGTGCAGTAGTGCTAGATACGCATACTGGTGAGATCTTGGCCTTAGCAAATTATCCAAGCTATAACCCAAACGATCGCAAGAAGCTCACAGGTGAGCAGTTACGTAATCGCGTTTTAACTGACACTTTTGAGCCTGGTTCAACCATGAAGCCCTTAACCGTAGCAATTGCTTTGGAGAAGGGAGTGATTGCTCCTAATACCAACATGGCTATCGGCGCTAAATACTTAGTTGGCCCAAAACCAATTACAGATACTCATCCATATAACAGCTTAACTGTCTCTCAAATCATTCAAAAATCAAGCAATATTGGTACGGCCAAAATTGCAATGAATAATTTATCTGCAGAAGAGATGTGGAACTTCTACACATCTGTTGGTTTAGGTCAGGCGCCAAAGATTGGTTTTCCTGGTGCTGTAGCAGGCACAGTCCATCCTTATAAAAAATGGATGCCAACTGATCAAGCGCGGATTGCATTTGGTTATGGGATTTCAGGTTCACTTTTTCAGGTAGCTCGCGCATATACCATCTTTGCTCGTGATGGCGAATTGGTCCCTCTCACGATTGAACGCAGTCCGGAGTTTAAGCCTGGAACGCATATTATTTCTGCCAAAACAGCCATTGAGATGCGCAGCATGATGGAGTCAGTAACAGAGCCTGGTGGAACGGCCATTAAAGCGCAAGCTGAAGGTTATCGAGTTGGTGGAAAAACAGGTACAGCACATAAATTAGTGGGTAAGAGCTATGCTAATAAGTATCGCGCCTACTTTGCAGGTCTTGCGCCAATTAGTGCTCCACGCATTGTGGTTGCCGTCATGATTGATGAACCAACTGGTGGCAGCCACTATGGTGGTGATGTTGCCGCACCAGTCTTCTCCACTATTGTGAGTGAGACCCTGCGTACCTTGAATGTATCGCCAGATAGTAATGTTCAGCAGATAACGCTGCAGGATAAAAATCCTATAGAAGTTCAAACTACTGCAGTCAAAACAAACGTAGCAGTTTTAAAAAGATGATGGCAATGGTCTATATTGAACCCCATCTCTTAATCTCACATTTACGTGATCTCACATCAGCAGATGCAAAAGTGACTGCGGATAGCCGTCAAGTTGAATCTGGTGATATTTTCTTTGCATACCCAGTTGGTCATGGCAATGCCTTGCGAGATGGACGGGATTACATTGCAGCTGCCTTAGCAAATGGTGCTGCGGCAGTGGTATTCGATCCTGCCGATGGTATTGCGAATGAATACTTAGACCGTCTGGAATGTTTTGCTGTTGAGAACTTAGCGGCCTTGGCTGGAGAGCTCTGCGCGGAATGGTATGACTACCCAAGCAAAAATCTCAATGTTATCGGCGTTACAGGTACTAATGGAAAAACTAGTATTACTCAGTGGCTGGCCCAGGCTATGGATGAGCCCAATCATCGCACTGCAGTTTTAGGCACATTGGGCACTGGTTTTCTGGGTAGATTAATTCAGACTGGTTACACCACTCCAGATGCACCCCAATTACAAACCCAGTTAAAAGAATTGCTTGATGCAGGCGCTCGGAATCTTGCTATGGAGATTTCTTCTCATGCATTAGATCAAGATCGTATTACTGGCTTAGATGTTCGCAGTGCGGTATTTACCAATCTGACTCAAGATCACCTGGATTATCACGGTACGATGGGGGAGTACGCCCAAGCAAAAGCAAAGCTGTTTAAGTTGCCCCAACTTAAAAATGCCATCATTAATTTTGATGATGCATTCGGACGAGAGTTGGCGATGAAACTTCTTGCTAGCAATGGTCCTCAAGTATGGGGCTACGCCTTAAGTGGTAATGCATTTGCTGGATTTGAAAAATTTGGCGATCGTCTGAAGCGTAGCTATACAGAAAATGCTTTGTTTACAAATGCTGCTTATGAATCTCAATTTAATTGCGATGCCATAGGTTCAAGTGCTATTCAGCTTGCGGTTTTAGGTGAATTTAATCTCAGTAATTGCCTCGCTGTTTGGACGGTTCTATTGGCTCAAGGTTTGAGCCCAAGCGAGGCCTCTAAGCGCATGGGTAAGCTGAGTGCTGTTCCAGGTCGTATGGAACTGATTCACTTGAATAAAACACAAAGAACCGAGGGTCCATTGATGGTAGTGGATTATGCGCACACACCAGATGCCCTCACTAAAGCATTGAACGCATTACGCCCCATTGCAAATCAACGTGATGGAAAAATCTGGTGCGTCTTTGGTTGCGGCGGTGATCGAGACTCAGGTAAGCGCCCCCAAATGGGTCGTGCGGCGCAAGAGTTTGCCGACCATATTGTGATTACAAGTGATAACTCTAGATCTGAAGATCCAGCATCTATTATTGCCATGATTCAAGCTGGTATGTCAGGTGATTTGGGGAATGTTCAAATGCTGCCTGATAGAGCGGCTGCCATTATGGCTGCGGTACGGCATGCCGACATCAAGGACATTGTCTTGGTTGCCGGCAAAGGCCATGAGTCTACTCAAGAAATCAATGGTAAGAAATTTGATTTTTCTGATCAAGAGCACATTCGTCTGGCAGCTGGGGGTAGCGTATGAGTACGTCGATGACCACTCTTGCTCAAGTTCATGCCATGTTGCCAGGCAGTCAACTGATTCATGCTGATAGCCAATCAGCGTGTGAGATCACTATTTCTCGTATTGGTAGTGATAGTCGTCAGATTCAGTCTGGTGAATTATTTATTGCTCTAGCAGGCGAACGTTTTGATGCGCATGATTTTTTAGCTGATGTCGCCAAGGCAGGCGCAAGTGCGGCACTTGTTAGTCAAAAAGAAAAGTGCCCCACAAACTTAGCTGCAGTATGTGTCCAGGATGTTAAGCAAGGTTTAGGTGAGTTGGCAAAGGCATGGCGTGCACAATTTTCTATCCCAGTGGCTTTGGTAACTGGATCGAATGGTAAGACTACCGTAAAAGAGATGATTGCCTCCATCTTCAAGGTAGCTGCCGGTGAAGAATATACCTTGGTAACTAAGGGTAACCTTAATAATGATATTGGCCTGCCTTTAACCTTGCTACGTATGCGACCAACTGATCGCCTAGCAGTGATTGAGTTAGGCATGAATCATCCTGGTGAAACACCAGAGTTAGCAGTCATTGCTCAGGCCAATATTGCTCTAATTAATAATGCTCAACGTGAGCATCAAGAATTTATGGCGACAGTGGAAGCGGTTGCAAAAGAACATGCAACTGCCTTAAGTTCGCTTCCTTTAGACGGTGTCGCAGTATTTCCAGCGGATTCTGAATTTTCTGATGTTTGGTATCAAGCTGCTGCAGGGCGCAAAGTAATTGATTTTGCTTTATCCACTAACCCTACTTTAGCTACGGCCTCTGTTGCCGGTAAATTATTGGCTAGCGGAAAAATTGAGATTGCAACTGAACTCGGCAAGATTGAGGTCCAACTCAATACCTTAGGAAATCACAATGTGCGCAATGCCTTAGCTGCTAGCGCAGTTGCTTTAGGTGCTGGCTTAAGTTTGGAGCACATTCAAGCGGGTCTAGAATCTTTTGTCCCTGTAAATGGACGAATGCAATCAAAGCCTTTCAATGCTGGCCGTACTCTGATTGATGATAGTTACAACGCCAATCCTGATTCTGTAAGAGCTGCTATTGATGCACTTAAGCAGTCTGGAAATACTTCTTGGTTGGTATTGGGTGATATGGGTGAGGTGGGTGATCAAGGTCCTAGTTTCCATGAGGAAGTTGGCGCCTATGCCGCTGAGCAAGGTATTAGTAAGCTGTTTGCTCTTGGAGAGCAATGCAAATTTGCTGTTCAGGGCTTTAATAATTCACAGAAGACTCAGCTTGCTAGTAGTGCTACTCATTTCACAACCTTAGATCAATTGCTTGAAGAGCTTAATGCAGCACTAGTAGATCAAGACTCGAGTATGCACATGCATTTAGATATTTTGGTTAAGGGATCTCGTTTTATGCGTATGGAGCGTGTAGTGCAGGCCTTATTAGAGGGGGCTAAAACATGCTCTTAATGTTGGCGCAATGGTTGCAAGACGATTTTGGATTTTTCCGAGTCTTTAACTACATCACGTTCAGAGCGGTGATGGCAACAGTGACTGCTTTGCTGATAGGTTTGGCAGCGGGTCCATGGGTTATACGCAAGTTGACTGCATTAAAGATGGGTCAAGCAGTTCGTACAGACGGCCCTCAAACCCATCTAGTGAAATCAGGCACCCCAACTATGGGTGGCGTACTGATTCTGTTGGGTATTTTTATCTCCTGCATGCTGTGGGCTGATCTGAGTAATCGTTTTATCTGGATTGTCATGATTGTGACTTTTGGATTCGGCTTAGTAGGTTGGGTGGATGATTACCGTAAAGTAGCGCGTAAAGATCCCAAAGGAATGGCCTCAAGAGAAAAGTTCTTTTGGCAAACTTTGATTGGCTTATTTGCTGCTATTTATTTAGCTTTCTCTGTATCCGAGGTGAATAACCTCAAAGTTTTGCAATTGTTCTTTGATTGGCTTAAGAGTGGCTTCGCTTTAGACTTGCCAGCTAAATCAAACTTGCTCATTCCATTCATGAAAGAGGTGAGCTATCCATTGGGTGTGATGGGCTTCATCATTCTGAGTTACTTAGTGATTGTCGGAAGTAGTAATGCTGTTAATCTGACAGATGGACTAGATGGTCTAGTGATCATGCCGGTGATATTAGTCGGTGCTGCTTTAGGCGCATTTGCTTATGTGATGGGTAATGCGATTTACGCAAAGTATTTATTGTTCCCTTATATTCCTGGCGCAGGTGAGCTCATGATTTTCTGTGGAGCTATGGGCGGCGCTGGACTCGCATTCCTTTGGTACAACACGCATCCTGCCCAAGTATTTATGGGTGACGTGGGCGCACTCGCGTTGGGTGGCGCACTCGGAACTATTGCCGTGATTGTTCGTCAGGAAATCGTGCTTTTTGTCATGGGTGGGATCTTCGTGGCAGAAACGCTGTCAGTGATGCTACAAGTTTTCTGGTTCAAATTTACCAAGAAGCGTTTTGGTGAAGGCCGTCGTATTTTTAGGATGGCTCCATTGCATCACCATTTCGAATTAGGTGGCTGGCGCGAAACTCAAGTCGTGGTTCGCTTTTGGATCATCACCATTTTATTAGTTCTCATTGGCCTCTCCAGCCTGAAATTAAGGTAAGCCAAAGAATATGAATAACTTAGACCAAGCCTTCGCCAATCCAGCTCTCATCGCAGATGAGGGTTACCAAGCACCCCAACATTTCTTGATCTTAGGATTGGGTGAATCTGGCTATGCTATGGCCAAGTGGTGTTTACGGAACGCTGCAAAGGTGAGTCTGGCCGATACGCGTGATCGTGAAAAGCTAAATGAGCGACAACAAGCTTGGTTAGCGGATCTTGAATTGATGGGACTTCAAGAAGCTTATTTCGGCCCACTGGATGATCTTCATTTGAAGGGTGTTGATGTCATCGGTATTAGTCCTGGTTTATCACCACTACAGGAACCGATCGCTTCATTCTTAGCTAAAGCGCAGGAAGCTAGTATTGATATCTGGGGAGAGCTGGAATTTTTTGCTAGGTCTATTGCTGCATTGGACCGTATGGCCCAAGCTCAACAGTCTCAGTACAAGCCTGCTGTATTGGCCATCACTGGAACAAATGGAAAGACAACTACAACGGCGTTGACAGGACAGTTGTGTGAACGCGCCGGTAAAAGAGTTGCTGTAGCTGGCAATATCAGTCCAGCAGCCTTAGATAAGTTGATGTCCTGCTTGGATGAGTCTGATCAAGTTGCCGATATGCCCGAGATTTGGGTGCTCGAGTTATCTAGTTTCCAGTTGGTTTACACAACTACTTTTAACGCAACAGCAGCGACCGTATTAAATATCACGCAAGATCACTTGGATTGGCATGGTGATATGAAGGCTTATATTGATGCAAAAGCCAATATTTTTGGGCAGGACACCATCTGTATCTTGAATCGCGATGATTCAGTGGTTATGAATCTACTTACTGACGAGCAGAAATCCAATAAGTCAGTCATTACTTTTGGTGCCGGCCGTCCTGATGAGCAGGGGGCTTTTGGAATTGAGCATGATTTACGTGCTGGTGGAATTGATTGGCTGGTCTGGGCTGAAGTGGATGAGGATCTTGAGCCACAACCGAAGCGTCGCCGTAAAGCAGCGGTTGTAGAGGATGAGCCATTAAGACTCAAGCGTTTAATACCTGCTGATGCTTTACGGATTCGCGGTCGCCACAATGCTTTGAATGCCTTAGCTGCACTAGCTTTAGCACGATCAGCAGGTCTGCCAATGAATATGCTCTTACATGGTTTACGTGATTACCATGGTGAGCCACATCGCGTTCAAAGTGTTTCGATTGTGTCGAATGTTGAATATGTAGATGATAGTAAGGGTACTAACGTAGGCGCAACAGTAGCCGCCTTGAATGGTTTAAGTGCTAGCGAGTCTGGCAAGCGGATCTGGTTGATTGCTGGTGGAGAGGGTAAGGGCCAAGACTTTAGTCCCTTACGTGAACCTGCATTACGTTTTGTAAAGGGCGTTTTTCTAATTGGCAAAGATGCACCGATTATTGCTGAAGCTTTGGGTGACTCCGTGTCTTGCGTCATGAGTGAGACTTTACAAAATGCAGTTGCGCAAGCTGCAAAACAGGCTCAGTCAGGCGATATCGTTTTGTTATCACCGGCTTGCGCCAGCTTTGATCAGTTCAACGATTACGTAGCACGTGCTGAGGCATTTGTTTCTGAAGTTCAAGAATTGGGAATGCAATTCGAAGGAGCTGATGCATGAGTTTGAAGGAAAAACTTTTTCCTGAGAACCGCTTAGGTCTTGGCCGCTTCTGGAATTTCTCCAGAGGCGGGATAGATAATTTCCGCAGTGGCTTGAGAGACGCAGTTTCTGGTGTTGAACAAACTCGCTCACGCATGATGGACTATGACCAGCTGTTAGTGTGGGCAGTGCTATCTTTAGCTCTCATTGGTTTAGTCATGGTTTATTCCGCCTCTATTACCTTGGCAGATGGCCCTAAGTATGCAAATTACAGTAGCAATTTTTTCTTAATTCGCCATTGTATTTCTCTAGCGATTGCGATCAGTGTTGGTATTTGGGTGTTTAAGATCCCAACTCACGTGTGGGATCGCTATTCCCCAATCATTTTTGGATTCACCGTTTTGTTATTAATTGCTGTGCTCATTCCTGGTATTGGAAAGGGTGTAAATGGCGCTAAACGTTGGATTCCATTGGGTCTCATGAATTTCCAGCCATCCGAATTAATGAAGTTTGCTGCAGTGATATTTGCCGCAAGCTATACAGTGCAGCGCCAAGAATATCTCCACTCATTTGTTAAGGGCATGCTTCCAATGGGCATTGCCGTTGCCCTAGTTGGCGGCTTGCTGATGGCTGAGCCAGATATGGGCGCGCTCGTAGTGATATCGCTTATTGCATTCGGAATTTTATTCTTGGGCGGTATTAACGCTAAATTATTTGGTGGATTATTGGTGGTCGGCATTTTGAGTGCAGTGACTATTATTGCTTTCTCACCGTTCCGTCAAAAACGCATTATGGCTTTTATTGATCCCTGGCAGGCCGAGAATGCGGCGAATAAAGGCTACCAGTTAACCCACTCTCTGATGGCCTTTGGCCGAGGCGAATGGTTTGGTCTAGGCCTAGGGGGTAGCGTTGAAAAATTACATTACTTACCTGAGGCGCATACCGATTTCATCATGGCGGTAATTGGTGAAGAGCTCGGATTTGTCGGTGTGGTGGTGATGATCTTCTTGTTCTACTGGATCGTGCGACGCGCATTTCTCATTGGCCGTACTGCATTGCAGTTAGATCGCAGTTTTGCGGGTCTTGCTGCTAAAGGTGTGGCGATATGGATTGGTTGGCAAGCATTTATCAATATGGGTGTGAACTTAGGTTTGCTTCCCACAAAAGGCTTAACGCTCCCACTGGTGAGTTATGGTGGCTCAGGGATCTTGATGAATGCCGTTGCTACAGCAATGCTACTTCGGATTGATTACGAAAACCGAATCTTAATGCGGGGTGGCAAGCTATGACCAAGCCATCCATCTTGATTATGGCCGGCGGTACTGGGGGACATATTTTCCCTGGGTTGGCTGTTGCCCAATATCTGCGAATTTGTGGCTGGAATGTATCTTGGCTTGGTAATCAAGGTGGCATGGAATATCGCTTAGTAAAATCTTGCGACTTCCCATTTGAGGCAGTTAACTTTGGCGGCTTGCGTGGCAAAGGCATCAAAACGACATTGATGTTGCCATTTAATCTTGCAAGAGCCTGTATGCAGAGTTGGAAGATCATGCGCCGTATCAAGCCTAATGTTGTTCTGGGTATGGGGGGTTACATTACCTTTCCTGGTGGCTTAATGACAAAATTCTTAAAGACGCCATTAGTTTTGCATGAAGCTAATTCTGTAGCGGGAAGCGCCAATCGCGCTTTAGCGAAAATTGCTATGCGTACCCTAACTGGTTTTCCGGATACGATGGCGCATGCCGAGTGGGTTGGTAATCCTATTCGCGAAGAGTTCGATACCGTAGGTACACCAGCAAAACGTTACGAAGAGCGTACGGGACCTTTATCAATTCTAGTGGTTGGTGGTAGCTTAGGTGCCGCCGCTTTAAATGAAGCGATACCAGCAGCCTTAGCATTAATGGATCAGGATGCACGTCCACATGTCATTCACCAAGCAGGTGATAAACATCTTGCAGATTTACAGCAACGTTATGCCAACTTAGGTGTTACCGCTGACATTCGTCCTTTTATTGACGATATGCCAAGCGCTTATGCTCAAGCAGATCTAGTGATCTGCCGCTCTGGTGCAATGACCGTTTCAGAGATTGCCGCTTGTGGCGTTGCATCCTGTTTGATTCCATTCCCATATGCGATTGATGATCATCAAACTGCCAATGCACGATTTTTATCTGATGCAGATG
The DNA here is from genome assembly GCA_041179045.1 of Pseudomonadota bacterium. Lineage (GTDB taxonomy): Bacteria > Pseudomonadota > Gammaproteobacteria > Burkholderiales > Burkholderiaceae > Polynucleobacter. The sequence goes on along the minus strand of JBEGUE010000177.1, from coordinate 8,549 downwards.
CAGCTATTTTGTTGCCACAACAAGATCTCAACCCACAGGATCTGGCATCTATGATTCAAAATTTTAGCCGCCAAGATTTACAAGTGATGGCTCAGCGTGCCCGTGATTTAGCTAAGCCTCATGCAACTCAGCGCGTAGCTGAAGTATGTGCAGACTGTGCAGGAGTAGGTATATGAAACATATCGTGCAGCAAATTCATTTTGTTGGTATTGGCGGCGCAGGCATGAGTGGCATTGCCGAAGTCTTGCTCAATCTTGGATATCAGGTATCTGGATCCGACTTAGCTGAAGGCGCTGTAACAAAGCGCCTAAAAGACTTGGGTGCAGTGATTCATATTGGCCATGACCCTAAAAATATTGGTACTGCAGAGGCGGTGGTAATTTCTACTGCAGTTGCAGGCAATAACCCCGAAGTGCTTGCTGCTCGCGCAGCTAAGGTTCCCGTTATTCAGCGCGCTGTCATGCTCGGCGAGCTCATGCGTTTGAAGCAAGGTATTGCAATTGCAGGTACTCATGGCAAAACCACGACGACTAGTTTAGTTGCCTCAGTCTTAGCTGAAGGTGGTTTAGATCCGACCTTCGTTATTGGTGGCAAGTTAAATTCCGCAGGCGCTAATGCGCGCTTAGGTCAGGGTGACTTCATTGTGGTGGAGGCAGATGAGTCTGATGCCTCCTTCTTGCAATTATTCCCTGCGATGGAAGTCGTTACTAATATCGATGCTGATCATATGGATACCTATCAGCATGATATGGCCAGATTGAAGCAGGCTTTTGTACAGTTTATTCAGCGTATGCCTTTTTACGGTGTTGCTATTTTATGCATTGATGATGCCAATGTTCGCGATATTATTCCGTTTGTATCTCAGCCAGTATTACGCTACGGCTTATCTGATGATGCAGATATTCGTGCAAGTAATGTGCGGGCTGAAGGCCCTCGTATGCACTTTACAGTTGATCGTAAGACTGTGCGCCGTCATGGCAATAAACCAGGTCGTCTTGAGGTGCAATTAAATTTACCCGGTCTACACAATGTTCAAAATGCATTAGCAGCAATTGGTATTGCAACCGAATTGGGTGTTAGCGACGAGGCCATTGTGAAGGCTTTATCTGAATTTAGTGGTGTTGGTCGCCGCTTCCAAAGATATGGAGAAGTTCCTCTAGCCTCTGGCGGAAGCTTCACATTGATAGATGATTACGGACACCATCCTGTTGAAATGGCGGCTACTTTATCTGCAGCCCGTGGTGCTTATCCAGACCGTCGCTTGGTATTGGCATTTCAACCCCATCGCTTTACAAGAACACGCGATTGCTTTGGTGAGTTTGTACAAGTTCTCAAAAACTTTGATGCACTTGTATTGACTGAAGTATATCCAGCTGGTGAGGCAAAGATTCCAGGTGCAGATGGTCAAAGCCTGATGAAAGCCGCACTTACTGCTGATAAAGCTAAAAATGGCCTCTTAAATAGTGGGGCTGTAGCCTTTGCTCCAAGCGTTGCAGAAATGCCTGAAAAGCTCAGCACCATATTGCGTGATGGCGATGTTCTAATCACGATGGGCGCAGGCTCCATCTCTGGTTTACCTCATGCATTGGCGGAGGTAAAACATGTCTAATCAAAATCAATCATTGCTTTCTTGGGGTGAGCGAGTGAAGCAAGAGCTTGCAAACTTGGATGTTAAATCTCTTGGTCGGGTAGGTGTATTGCTTGGCGGTCGCTCTGGTGAGCGAGAGATTTCCTTGATGTCAGGTAATGGTGTGCTGGAAGCACTTCTCTCGAAAGGGGTTGATGCTTACTCATTTGATCCGGGATTACGTTGCCCTACTGAGCTTGCCCAAGAAGAATTTGATCGTGTATTCATTTCCTTGCATGGACGTTATGGTGAAGATGGGACGATTCAAGGACTATTAGAGCTCTTGGGTTTACCGTATACCGGTAGTGGTGTGCTGGCGTCTGCATTGGCAATCGACAAAATTGCTACTAAGCTTGTTTGGCTTAGTAGCGGTCTTTCAACTCCAGAATTTGAAGAGCTTAAAGCTGATAGCGACTGGAATGCTGTAGTAAAGCATTTGGGTTTGCCATTAATCGTGAAACCTGCACATGAAGGTTCTTCACTTGGTTTAACTAAAGTGAAATCCGTTGATGAATTGCCTGCTGCCTATCGGTTAGCTGCTGGTATGGATAAAAAGGTGATTGCGGAGACTTGCATTGTTGGTGATGAGTTGACTTGCCCGCTAGTAGGATTTGGCGTGGATGCTGAAGCCTTGCCTGTGATCAAAATTATTCCACCAGAAGCTAACTACGATTTTCATAATAAGTATTTCTCTGATGAGACCAAATACCTATGCCCAACTGGGCTTGCGCCAGAGGTAAATAAAGAAGTTCAAGAATTAGCTTTAGCCGCCTACCGTGCTCTCGGTTGCAAGACTTGGGGTAGAGCTGATGTGATGCTTGATCAAGCGACTGGTAAACCTTATCTCTTAGAGATGAATACATCTCCAGGTATGACCTCGCATTCTTTAGTTCCTATGGCGGCAAAAGCGGCTGGCATTGAGTATGCCGAACTAGTTCTCTGGGTCATCAGCCAAACCTTGAAAAGTAAAGGGAATGCGCGGTCATGAGTTGGATAAGCACCTTTATAAATGGTTTCGGTGAGGTATTTGCTTCATTGGCATCTCCTCTTTGGAATCATGCGGAGCGGATGCAAAAGCTGAGCCGTTTCTTAATGCGTTGTTTTGCGGCCATGATTTTGGTTGGAGCTCTGATTTGGCTGAGTCAGCGCCCAGTATTTGTATTACGCCAAGTGGTGATAGAGCCGGTAGCTGGTCAAACGCTCAAACATACTAATAAGCCCGTGGTGAAGCAGCAAGTTTTAGAGACCGTCCAGGGAAATTTCTTTAGTGTCAGATTAGAAGATGTGAAACGTGGTTTTGAGTCGATGCCTTGGGTACGTCATGCCAACGTTCGTAGAGTCTGGCCTAACGGATTGATTGTGAGTATTGAAGAGCAAAAGCCTTTTGGCACTTGGGGTGGTGCAGATAGTCACACCTTAATGAATACCCATGGCGAGCTCTTTGCTGGTCGTGTTTCTGATGTGGGGGACGGTGTTTCTTTAATTGATTTCACAGGGCCAGAAGACGCTAGTAAAGAAGTGATGCGTTTGTATGAAAAAGCAAACGCTTGGTTTAAGCCTTGGAGCACAGAAGTTAAAAGCTTAACTCTCTCTGATCGCTATGCCTGGCATGTGAAGTTATCTAACGGCATGAAAGTGGAGTTTGGTAGGGATGAAGAAAATTCAGACAAAACATTAACTGAAGACCGTGTGGCACGCCTATTTAAATATTGGCCGCAGGTTCAAGAGAGATGGGCTAATCGCATCGATGCAATTGATCTGCGTTACGCAAATGGTTTTGCAGTACATCTTGCTTCGGCAAGTTTGAAAAAGAATGAAGCAGACGGTAAAAAAAGTGAGCAGAAGCAATGAGGAATTGGAATGAGTAAAGACAACCGCGATTTATTGGTCGGATTAGATATTGGAACCTCCAAGGTGGTTGCTTTGGTTGCTGAGTTAGCAGCTGATGGCCAATTTAATGTGGTTGGCGTTGGTCAAACTGCATCCAAAGGCTTGAAGAAGGGTGTAGTTGTCAATATTGAAGCTACTGTTCAGTCTATTCAGAAGGCGCTTGAAGAGGCTGAAGTCATGGCTGACCGTCAGATCGTCCAGGTCTTTACTGGTATTGCTGGAAATCACATTGTGAGCTTCAACTCTAGCGGCATGGTGGCAATACGCGATAAGGAAGTTAGTGCTGGCGATGTAGAGCGTGTTTTAGAAACTGCTAAAGCAATCAACATCCCAACCGATCAGCAAATCCTTCATATTCTTATTCAAGAATTCATTATTGATGGACAAGAAGATGTACGTGAGCCAATTGGCATGAGCGGTTTACGCTTGGAAGTCAAAGTACATATTGTTACTGGTGCTGTTAGTGCCGCACAAAATATTGTGAAGTGTGTACGTCGTTGCGGTTTAGAAGTGAACGATTTAATTTTGCAACCCTTGGCTTCAAGCTTAGCTGTATTAACTGAAGATGAAAAAGAATTAGGTGTTGTCTTGGTGGACATCGGCGGCGGTACAACCGATATTGCGATTTATTGCCAAGGCTCTATTCGACATACTGCCGTGATTCCAATTGCGGGCGATCAAATTACCAATGACATTGCAATGGCATTGCGTACTCCAACTATTGATGCTGAAGATCTCAAGATTCAATATGGTATTGCCCGCCAAGATATGGCCGATCCCGCCACCATGATTGATGTTCCAGGTGTTGGTGATCGTGAGCCGCGCCCTATGTCAAAGCAAGCCTTAGCTGCTGTGATCGAGCCACGTGTTGAGGAGCTTTTTACATTAGTTCGAGGTGTTGTCCGTGATTCTGGTTACGAAGATATGGTGTCTTCAGGAATCGTGCTTACCGGTGGAACTTCTTTGATGCCAGGCATGGTTGAGCTTGCTGAACAAGTGTTCTTGCGTCCAGCACGTATCGGCACTCCCGAGTACCGTGGGCACCTACATGAGGTTTTGCGTAGCCCACGCTTTGCTACCAGCATTGGTTTGCTAATGGAAGGTCAGGCGCAGCTATTGCGTGGCCGTCGAGTATCACAATCAGGCGCGCTGCAAAGTGTGATTTCGCGCATGAAGGAATGGTTCGCAGGAAATTTTTAAGTTTTTCGTCGTCGTCAATGTAGTACTTATTACCTAGGAGGGTATATGGAATTTGAAATGTTAGATCAAGAAACAGCCGGCAAAACCATTATTAAAGTGGTTGGTGTTGGTGGTGCAGGTGGTAATGCAGTTCAGCACATGATTCGTCGCGGTGTTAACGGCGTAGAGTTTATTTGCATGAATACCGATGCTGGCGCTTTACAGCGTTCTGAGGCATCTGTGAATTTGCAACTAGGCTCTAGCGGGCTCGGTGCTGGCGCAAAACCTGAAATCGGGGCAGCTTCTGCTGAAGAAGCGCGAGCACGTATTGCGGATAGTTTGCAAGGTGCACACATGGTGTTTATTACTGCCGGCATGGGTGGTGGCACAGGCACTGGTGCAGCGCCAATTGTTGCTCAAGTTGCTAAAGAGATGGGTATTTTGACCGTCGGTGTGATCAGCAAGCCATTTGATTTTGAGGGTGTCAAGCGTCTCAAGGTTGCAGAAAATGGTGCTGCTGAACTTGAGTCCTACGTAGATTCATTAATCGTAGTCCTCAATGAAAAGCTCTTTGAAGTGATGGGTGAGGATGCGGAGTTTGATAAGGCATTTGCATGTGCTGATGATGTGTTGCATAACGCTGTTTCAGGTATTGCAGAAATTATTAATGTGCAAGGTTTGATCAACGTCGACTTTGAGGATGTCAAAACAGTGATGGGCGAACAAGGCAAGGCGATGATGGGAACTGCAACAGTTTCTGGTATGGACCGTGCACGCTTAGCTGCTGAAGCTGCAGTTGCTTCACCGTTGCTCGAAGGCGTTGATTTGTCAGGAGCGCGTGGCGTATTAGTCAATATCACTGCTAGCCGTTCATTGAAGTTGTCTGAAACTCGCGAAGTCATGGCGGCAATTCGTGGCTATGCTGCAGATGATGCTACTGTGATCTTTGGTACTGTATACGACGAGAGCTTAGGTGATGCATTGCGCGTTACTGTAGTTGCTACCGGTTTGAATAATCCACAAGCACGTCAACATCATCAACCAGAGGTAGTTTGGAGACAGGCTACAGGTACGCATGATGCGATGCCAACAATGGCTGACTTAAATAGCTTTGCTCCAGCAAGCGCTTCAGCAGCAATCAGCAGAGTTAATCTAGACTCAGCCCTCAGCACTAGCGCAGGCTTGGCAATGACAGGTGTGGGTAGTGCACCTTCGATGACCGCTCAACCAGCAGCTGGTGGTGTTGATTACAGTCAATACGATTTGCCCCGTGTATTCCGTAGTTCGCGTGAAGCTACACCTGCCCCTTCATTAGGCGCTGATAGCTCCCCGCAGGCAAAAGCAATGTTGGATAAAGGGGCTGATTACTACGAAATCCCAGCTTTTTTACGAAAACAAGCAGACTAAACCACTGCTCAATACAATAGATCTTGCAGAATGCCAGCGCGGCGCCCCTCCGGACGACGAATCCCGCGCTAGCGTTGGCATACTCTTGACAACTATTTCATTGGAGACTTTATGATCGCAGTCGGACAAAAATTACCAAACGCTACTCTTTATGAGTTTTTAGATGAAGCCAGCGAAGGTTGCGCTATTGGACCAAATGCATTTGAAGTTGAAAAACTTACTGCCGGTAAAAAGATAGTGATCTTTGCTTTACCTGGTGCATTCACACCAACTTGTTCAGCAAAGCATGTTCCTAGCTATGTTGAGCACTTTGATGCAATCAAAGCAAAAGGCGTTGATGAAATTTGGTGTATTTCGGTAAATGACCCATTTGTTATGGGTGCTTGGGGCCGAGATCAAAAGGTTGGCAAAAAGATTCGTATGTTGGGTGATGGCAGTGCTGAATTTACTAAGAAACTGGGCCTAGAGTTAGATTTAGTTGCTCGTGGTCTGGGTGTTCGTTCAGATCGCTACGCTATGATTGTTGAAGATGGTGTTGTAACAACCTTAGATCGCGAAGCACCTGGTAAATTTGAAGTAAGTGATGCCGCTTCTATTTTGAAAAAGCTTTAATAAATCATTTCTGAATTTAGATAAATCATGATGAAGCAACGCACAATCGCTACCCCGATTAAGACCGTGGGGATTGGTTTGCACTCTGGGCGCAAGGTGACTCTGTCTATTAAGCCTGCGCCGGTAAATTCAGGAATTGTATTTGTACGTGTAGATACCCCAGAGCAATCGGTTGTACCGGCCACTGCTCTGGCGGTATGCGATACCCGTCTGGCCTCTGTAATACAAAAAGATGGCGTGCGTGTTTCTACTGTGGAGCATTTGCTTTCAGCTTGCGCAGGTCTGGGACTTGATAATTTACTCATTGAGCTTGATGGTGAAGAAGTACCCATCATGGATGGCAGCGCTGCCTCATTTTTGTTCCTAATGGAATCAGCTGGTATAGCTGAGCAAGAAGCTTCTAGACAATTTGTTGTGATTAAAAAATCTATAGAGGTGAAAGAGGGCGACAAGCTTGCTCGCCTGGAGCCTTTCTTTGGGTTTAAGTTAGATTTCACCATTGACTTTAAGCATCCGGCAGTAGATAAAACTGGCCAACGTTTTGTAGTGGACTTTGCTGAGCATGCTTATCGCAGTGAGATTGGTCGTGCCCGAACTTTTGGCTTTGCGCACGAGGTTGAGGCCTTGCGAGAGATGGGTTTAGCGCGAGGTGGAAGCTTAGATAACGCGATCGTGCTCGATGAGCATCGCATTCTCAATAACGAAGAGTTACGTTATGAGGATGAGTTTGTGCGCCATAAAATCCTAGATGCTATTGGTGACCTGTATTTAGTTGGGCACCCGATTGTGGGCTCCTATGTTGCTGAAAAATCAGGACATGCCTTGAATAACGCGCTATTGCGTAAGCTTTTGGAAGACCCTAGCTCTTATGAAATTAGCAGCTTCCCAGAAAATAAGGCTCCCGCAGCCTATTCCAAAGAGAGTCAACCCCTCTTTTTCTAGGTTTATTTAGGCCTGCTTTTTAGTAGGCGCTCAACCGCCTTATGTAGATCAGAATCAGGCGCTAATTTATCCAATAATGATTCCCAAGAAGCCCGTGCGACAGCATTAAAACCAGCTGGCTTTTGGCTAGCCTGGCGCCCCTCTTGGGGCTTGATTTCCCAGGTGGATGGTGCAGGCTTAAGTCGTACCTTAATGCTGGCACAGATGACTCCTTTTTTAGCTAACTCATTGATTAGGCTAGGTAAAACTTGCTGAAGACGGGTGGCAATACTTGCCCCGCTCACTAGTAAAAAGAGCTCATTTTGAGCTCCAGAACGCCACCCGGCCTCAATCCTGGATGCTAAATTTTCTAAATCCAACTCAAATAGAGCTGCTTTCAGGGCAATTTTGAGTTTGGCCAAATCTTCGGTTTTAGCCAGAATTCCGCCCAAGCCCTCCGACTCGCGCAAATACTCCAACCACTCATGGGCGGCTTTCGTGCGAATAGGTTTGGGGGCAAAGTTCATATAAAAATAGGGTGTGAGTGATAAACTCAAGGTCTTAATTTACTTCAATATCCCATGGTAATCGGTCTTCTAAAAACCCTGGTCGGCAGTCGCAACGACCGCCTCTTAAAACAGTATCGCAAAGTGGTTGCCAAAGTTAGCGCTTTCGAGCCTAGCATGCAAGCTTTGGATGATGCCGCACTGCAAGCAAAAACTGCTGAATTCAAGTCACGTTTAGCTGCGGGTGAGTCATTGGATGATATTGCTCCAGAAGCTTTTGCTGTAGTTCGTGAGGCAAGTACACGAGTGATGAAGATGCGCCATTTTGATGCGCAGATGATGGGTGGCCTTGCATTACATCAAGGCAAGATTGCTGAAATGGGAACTGGTGAAGGCAAGACCTTAAC
>JBEGUE010000176.1:0-4770 GCA_041179045.1 Pseudomonadota bacterium | reverse complement strand
GCGCTCCAAGGTGAAGATATGTTGCGCTCCTTGCTGCAATCACTGCATATTTCACGCGAAGCCTTGAGTGACCGGTTTGGCGTACGCAAACCCCTCTTTTTAAAAATTGCACCCGACCTTGAGCAAAACGATATCAAACTCATCGCTGATCTTTTGGTGGAATTTCAGATTGATGCAATCATCGCAACCAATACAACCATTGCCCGCGATGCAGTTCAAAATCTTGAATTTGGTAACGAAGCTGGCGGCCTTTCTGGAGCGCCCGTTCGTGATGTCTCCACAGAAGTGATTAGGAGTCTCAAGAAATGTTTAGGCGATGCTATTCCAATTGTTGGCGTTGGCGGCATCATGTCTGGCAGAGATGCACAACAGAAGATCTCGGCTGGCGCTAGCCTAGTTCAAATTTACAGCGGCTTGATTTATCGGGGTCCGAAGTTAATTTCTGAGTGTGCTGCTGCTCTAAAAGGGAATTAGGCTTTATTAAATGCCTTTTTAGTAGGGTAAGGAGATTTCATATTGTGCAATTTGAGCAAAAATCGCTACAATTGTCAGTATGGCATTGAACAAAACAGAAAAAGTTACAAAAACACCGGGTGAAGCTGGCAAAACAGCGATTCAGGTGGTTGAGCGCATGATGAACCTGCTCGACGCACTCGCGTCCCACGAAGAGTCTAGTAGCCTTAAAAACCTAGCTGAAGAGACTGATTTACACCCATCCACAGCTCACCGTATTCTCAATGATTTGGTGGCCTGCCGCTTAGTTGAGCGTGGTGATGGCGGCACATATCGCCTTGGACTCAAGTTACTCGAGCTGGGCAATCTCGTTAAAGCCCGTTTATCGGTCCGTGAGGCAGCACAAGCGCCAATGCGGGCACTGCATAAGCTCACTGGTGAAACCATTAACCTGTCCGTGCGCCAGGGCGATGAGATTGTCTATATTGACCGTGCCTACAGTGAACGATCTGGCATGCAGGTAGTCCGGGCTATTGGTGGTCGCGCTCCGCTCCACCTAACCTCTGTTGGCAAATTGTTTTTGGCAAGCGATGACCCAAGCCAAGTTCGCGCTTATGTCACGCGCACGGGTTTAGCTGGCCACACCAGAAACAGCATTACTGAATTAGGAAAATTAGATTCAGAGCTCAATCAAGTTCGCAAGTTGGGGCATGCAAGCGACAATGAGGAGCTAGAGTTAGGTGTCAGTTGCGTAGCAGCTGAAATCTATGATGACAGCGGTAAGCTGGTAGCAGGACTCTCATTAAGCTCCCCCACTGATCGCATTCAGGCGGACTGGCTTAAGCTACTGCAGGATACCGCCATGCAGATTTCCAAAGGAATGGGTTACAAACCCAAGATCAGCGACCCTCATTCTTAAAACTATATTTTTTAGGAATGCAGTTCCTACATCAGGCGACGAATGGCATGTGGCTCACCCGATGGCATACGCTCATACCAATCCCGCACTCTCACTGCATCAGCAAATCGTGATTGGGTACCAACAGAGTCTAGGAAAACCAGCAGTAAAGGCGTATTGTTCACGCGGGCCTGCATCACCAAGCATTTGCCCGCGGCATTAATAAACCCGGTTTTTTGTAAACCGATATTCATATCACCGGCGCGTACCAAGCGATTGGTATTGAGGAACTTCTGTGGTCGCTTAGCAATCACCATGGTCAGATCTGGCCAGGTAGAAAACTCACGAATGATTTTGTACTGATAGGCAGCGCTTAACATACGAGTGAGATCTTCTGCTGACGCAACGTTTTCACTCTTGAGGCCAGTCGGATCTGCAAAATGAGAATGTGTCATCCCAATCTCTTTTGCCTTACGGTTCATGGCATCAATAAATGCAGAAATGCCGCCAGGGTAATTTCGGCCTAGCGTATATGCTGCTCGATTCTCAGAGGACATCAGCGACAACAACAGCGCCTCTTCTCGCGTCAATACTGTTCCCCCAGCAAGGCGGGACGTACGGTATATATTGACGTCCTCCGCATTAATGACAATGGTTTCATCTAGAGACAATTTAGAATCAAGAACAACCATCGCAGTCATCAGTTTAGTAATTGAAGCAATCGGCAGGCTAACCGAGGAGTTCTTTTCAAAATAGACTTCCATGGTATCTTGATTAACGACCATAGCTACGCTGGACTTCAAACTCAAATCATCATGTTGACCGCGTAAACCCAGTGCTGTTGCAAATGAGGGTCTTGCTGGGACAATAGGCTCGCTTGAACGAGTAACAGTAGTCCTCACTGTTTTTGACTTCTTGGATGATTTAACCGCCTTCTTTGACTCGGATTTTGCAGGCGCCTTTGCTGCCTTGGAGGACTTCGCAGTTTTGGAATCTGAGTTAGCCGCCATTACCGAAGGAGAGGTAGTGGCTCCAAACGAGATTAGGCAAACGAGGGCGACGAGCCAATAACGATTCAAATGCATCCCAAATTGCCTTCCAAAACTTTTAACATACAGAATGATAAATAACTTTTACTTATTGACTGCACTTCGTAAAAACTTATTCTGCAATCGTAGCAACAGTGCTTGTTTGACCCCGGTTTACCAGAACGACTCCAGTCATCGTGAGCAATAAACCACCCGCCATCATAAAGGTAAAGGGCTCATCAAATAAGAACCACGCCATTACCGCAGTGGTAGGCGGCGTTAAATACAGAAGACTGGTTACCTTAGTTGCAGCCCCCTTTCGAATCATCATAAAGAGTAAGCTAATCGAGCCTATTGAGAGCGGGAAAATCGCCCATAACAAAGCTCCAATAACAGGGGCATTCCAAACCATCACAGCAGACTCAAAGTAATACATACAAACAAAGCACAGTATGGCCGATACGCCAAACTGAATGGATGATCCTGCCCGCAAGTCAAAGACGGGACAGAATTTCTTTTGATAGAGAGTGCCAAATGTAATGGAGAGCAAGGCAGCAAAAGCCAATACATAACTAAACAGAGGAATATGGGCAAAGCCGATTTTTTCCGCCACAACTAAAGCTACTCCAGCAAATCCGAATCCCAAACCGATCCACTGGCGTCCCGTTACTTTTTCAGATACCCAGGCGGCGAACCAAGCCGTTAGGATAGGCTGCAAGCCTACGATGATTGCCACCAGGCCTGCAGTCATCCCCAGCCGGACTGCAAACCAAACCCCCAATAGGTAGCCGAACTGAAGCAATATGCCAGCAACAGCTAAATGCTTGAATTGAGACCAACTCGGCCAGCTTATTCTCCAGACAAGGCTCAGGCATGCCATAGCCATTAATACCCCTGAGAAGCGCCAAAATAAGAAGGTGGCAGGCTCAACATAAGGCATTGCTAAGCGCGCAATGACGAAGCCCGTACTCCAAATTAATACAAATAAGGGGGCGATTAGGCTATCAAGCTTCAATCTCATGAATAACTTATTGAAAGTGTGGGGATTTTTTTATTAAGATATGATTTTAGGCCTATTCAATCAGCCCGAGTTCGGATCTTGAGGTGATGCGCCACAAATACCAAATATAGATCAATACAGCCCAAATAGATTGACAATCTACAGATTAAGCTCATAGTAAGTAAAGCCATGAAATCAAAAGGAAAGATGTCGATATGAAATTAACGCCAGAGCAAATGGCAGCAGCTCAAAAAGCCAATCTTGAAACTTTGAGTGGACTAACCAATCAAGCGCTTCAAAGCATAGAAAAATTAGTTGAGCTGAATATGCATATTGCTAAACAAAGCTTGGGTGACAGTATGAGTAGTGCCAAGAAAGCCCTTGAAGTAAAAGATATCCAGCAACTCCTCGCCCATCAGGCTGAAGCAGTCCAGCCAATGGCTGAAAAAATTATGGCCTATAGTCGCCACCTTTATGAACTAGCTCACGATACTCAAGCTAGCTTTACCAAATCCGCTGAAAAAGAGTTTCAAGCTGGCCAGCAAAAAATGAATGCCTTGGTGGAAGACTGGACCAAGAATGCACCAGCAGGATCAGATGCTGCAATACACGCCATGAAACAGGCGATCACTTCTGCCGCTAATGTATTTGAAACCAGTCAGAACGCAGTCAAGCACGCAGTTGAAGTTGCGCAAACTAACCTTAGTAATGCGTCTAGCGCAGTCGAGAAGAATATCCAATCAAGCAAGAAAACAGTGAGTAAAAAAAGTAACCAGAAATGATGACTATGTAGTTTCTGCATCACTCTGATTGCAAAGATGTACAAGAAAAAAGCCCCGATTCTTTTCGGGGCTTTTTTTGCAAGGCAAAGAGACTTATTTAATGCGCCTTTTTCTTTACTGGCGGTAAATCAGTGCAATGGCCAAGAGCGGCCTCTGCAGCTAAGCCAACTGATTCACCCAGAGTTGGATGCGGATGAATCGTTTTGCCGATATCTACGGCATCAGCACCCATCTCAATAGCAAGGCAAACTTCACCAATTAAATCGCCTGCATGCGTACCAACGATACCGCCACCAATAATGCGTTTGCTGGTCGCATCAAAAATAAGCTTGGTAAAGCCCTCATCACGACCATTGGCAATCGCTCTACCGCTAGCTGCCCACGGAAATAAACCTTTTTCATAGGCGATTCCTTTAGCCTTACATTGTTCTTCAGTTAAGCCGGCCCAAGCCACTTCAGGGTCGGTATATGCAACCGATGGAATTTGTTTAGCATCAAAGTAGGATTTTTCACCAGCAGCGACCTCTGCAGCAACGTGACCCTCATGTACTGCTTTGTGCGCAAGCATGGGTTGGCCAACGATATCGCCAATCGCAAAGATGTGATGCA
>JBEGUE010000175.1:0-8542 GCA_041179045.1 Pseudomonadota bacterium | reverse complement strand
CCAGCATTCGGTACCGTAGATGCGGTTCAACAGGGCACGGTTGAGTGCACCCATACAGCTGGCTATTACTTCGTTGGAAAAAATAAAACCTTTGCTTTCGATACTACTGTGCCATTCGGCATGAATCAACGTCAGCAAAATGCCTGGATGTATTGGGGTGGTGGCTTAAAGCTCCAACGTGAATTCTTGCGCGATTACAACATTATCTCTTTTCCAGCAGGAAATACCGGTACGCAAATGGGCGGCTGGTTCAAGAAACCAGTCAAAACAGTTGCCGATCTCAAAGGTCTAAAAATGCGTATTGCCGGCTTAGGTGGCGAAGTCATGTCACGCCTAGGCGCCATCCCTCAGCAAATCGCTGGCGGCGATATCTATCCTGCTTTAGAAAAAGGTGTTATCGATGCAGCCGAGTGGGTTGGTCCGTACGACGATGAGAAATTAGGCTTTTACAAGATTGCACCTTACTACTATTACCCAGGTTGGTGGGAAGCTTGCTCGATGTATTCCATGTACGTCAACATCAAGGAATGGGAAAAGTTGCCTAAGCAATATCAAGAGGCGTTTACCTCCGCATGTGCTGAATGCAATATCGACATGATGGCTGAATACGATTACAAAAATCCGATCGCCTTGCAAAGCCTGATTAAGAATGGAGTCAAGCTCCAGTCCTACTCAACCGAGATCATGAAAGCGGCCTCTACTGCTGCCTTCGAGATGTACGAAGAAGAGGCCGCTAAAAATCCATCGTTCAAGAAAATTTATGAGCCTTGGAAGAAGTTCCGTAACGACCAAATGCTATGGAACAAGGTTGCGGAGCAGACACTCATGAGCTTCATGCTTACCAACCCAGTTAAATAAGAACCTACCGATAAGTTGATATGCCAAAACAATTATTAGTTTTTTCAAGTTTCGTAGATCGCCTGAATGACCGTTTTGGTGTATTGGCGAGTTGGTTGGTATTAATTGCTGTACTGGTCAGCACTGCAAATGCGCTGATCCGGTACGGCTTCAATGTCAGCTCGAATGGGTGGCTAGAAGCGCAGTGGTATTTATTTGCGGGAATGGTGATGTTTGGTGCCGCCACTACGTTTCGATTAAATGAACACGTTAGGGTAGATGTGCTTTATGCACTCTATCCCAACAGAGTTCGCCTATGGTTAGATTTCTGGGGAGGGATTGTTTTCTTCCTACCAGTAACCATCATCATTGGCTATTACTCCTGGGAATTTTTCATCACATCCATTATTCAGAATGAAACCTCAAGCAATCCTGGTGGCTTAATTCGTTGGCCAGTCCGAGGCGCTATTACTTTGGGCTTCCTCCTGCTGACCCTTCAGGGTCTCTCTGAAATTATCAAACGATATGCAGCCATCATTGGCGTGCTCAAAATCGATCCCAAGTACGAAAGACCTTTGCAATGATTAGTCATGACCTGATGGCCCCAATTATGTTTGGGGGCTTAATTATATTTTTATTAATTGGATATCCAGCAGCCTTTTCACTTGGTGCAGTTGGCCTATTCTTTTCTTTTATCGGCATTGAGATGGGGATGTTCCAGCCTACCTTTTTGCAAGCACTGCCAGATCGAGTTTTTGGGATTCTTTCAAATGATCTTTTGCTCTCGATTCCCTTCTTCACCTTCATGGGAGCCATTCTTGAAAAGTGTGGCTTAGCAGAAGACATGCTTGAAGGCTTGGGCCAGTTGTTTGGACCCATACGAGGTGGCCTAGCTTATGCGGTCATTATTGTTGGTGCAATTCTTGGTGCAATTACCGGAACCGTTGCAGCTTCAGTTATCGCTATGGGCTTGATCTCACTACCTGTGATGCTGCGTTATGGATATAACCCGAGAGTAGCAACTGGTGTGATTGCAGCCTCAGGAACAATTACTCAACTGATTCCGCCTTCACTCGTTTTAATTGTGTTGGCTGATCAGTTGGGCAAGTCTGTTGGTGATATGTATGCCGGTGCCATTGGGCCATCCATCATTCAGATCGTACTGTTCTGCTTGTTCATATTCTTCTTATCGATTTTTAGACCTCAAGATGTGCCGGCACTCCCGCCCGAAGCTCGTCCAAAGATTGATTGGAAGCTATTCAAGAAAATTCTCTGGGGGATTATTCCTTCTATTGCACTGATCTTCTTAGTGCTAGGAACCATCTTGATGGGTCTTGCCACACCAACTGAAGGTGGTGCCATGGGTTCTGTGGGAGCATTAATTCTTGCTGCCATGAATAAACGACTCCAAAAAACTTTGGTCTGGGAAGCAATGACTTCTACCATGCGTATCAATGCCATGGTGATTTTCATTCTGATTGGATCCACCGTCTTTGGCTTAGCTTTCCGTGGAGTTGATGGTGATTTGTGGATTGAAGAACTCTTATCAGGTCTGCCAGGCGGTCAAGTAGGCTTCCTCATTGCAGTGAACTTGTTTGTTTTCTTCTTAGCCTTCTTCTTAGACTATTTTGAAATTGCTTTCATCATCATTCCGCTATTGGCACCCGTGGCAGAAAAGCTGGGCATTGATCTGATTTGGTTTGGCGTGTTGCTTGGCGCCAATATGCAGACCTCGTTCATGCACCCTCCCTTTGGATTTGCCTTGTTTTATTTAAGGGGGGTGGCAGATAAAACCGTCAAAAGCTCAGATATTTACTATGGAGCCTTACCGTGGGTTGGCTTACAACTCATACTAGTTGCCATCATCATCTTCATTCCTGAGACAGTCACGTATTTTGTTGATAAACCCGCTGCTGTCTTTGACGCTAGTGGTCCATCCATTGATCCATTGGCCGGTGTAGAGCAAAATGAGGTTACGGTAGACTCCAGCTCTGACATTGAACGTCAGCTTCGAGAAAATAAATAACGATACATATTGAGACAGCAGTCAAAGGAATTGAGTAATGCAACAAAAATGGGGTATTCGAGGGATGGCGGTAGCGCCACACTCACTAGCATCTGAATCTGCTTTAGCAGTCCTGCGTGAAGGTGGTAATGCATTAGAAGCAATGGTTGCAGCAGCAGCAACCATTGCCGTCGTTTACCCTCATATGAACTCCATTGGTGGGGACTCTTTCTGGGTGATCCATTCTCCTGGCAAAGCGATGGGTGGAATTGATGCCTGTGGTGCAGCGGCCGGTCTAGCGACTAAACAGTGGTACGCAGAGCGTGGCATCACAACTGCCATTCCTTTTAGAGGTGCCATCGCAGCCAATACAGTTGCGGGCACTATCTCTGGTTGGGGCGCTGCTCATAAATTATCACAGCAAGGTTTGGGTGGAAAACTTCCACTATCACGCTTGTTGGCAGATGCTATTCACTATGCTGAGGCTGGAGTCCCAGTAACCCATAGCCAATCAAGTTTGACTGAAAAAAAGAGTGTGGAATTAAGTCCAATTCCCGGATTTGCAGAAACTTTTTTGGTTGATGGCAAAGCCCCTGAAGTGGGTAGCATCTTTAAACAAGAACGTCTTGCAAAAACCTTGCGCCAAATTTCTCGTAAAGGTGCAGAAGATTACTACCGTGGTGATTTAGCTGAGTTACTTGCCAAAGAACTCACAGATATCGGCAGCCCTCTTAGATTAGCGGATCTGCATCGCCATCAAGCCAAACTCGTTGATCCGCTTGAACTCAAACACAGCATGGGCAATGTCTACAACATGACGCCGCCAACGCAAGGTGTCGTATCTTTGATGATCATCGGTATCTTGGATCAACTCAATCTCAAGCGCTTCAAAGTAGATAGTGCAGAGTATGTTCATCACTGTGTTGAGGCTACAAAACAGGCATTTAAGGTACGCGATCAATTTGTGACTGATCCAGCATACATGACAAGAAATGCGCAATCTTTCTTGGCTCCTGCATTTTTAAAAAAATTAGCAAAAAATATTGATCCTGAAAAGGCATTGCCTTGGGGTCAGGGCAAAGGGCCAGCCGATACCATTTGGATGGGCGTGATTGATGGTGACGGAAATTGTGTTTCCTTCATTCAAAGCATCTATCACGAGTTTGGCGCCGGCATTGTGCTACCCAAATCTGGTGTGAACTGGCAGAACCGCGGTTGCAGCTTCTCGCTGGATCCAAAAACACTCAATCACCTTGAGCCTTATCGCAAGCCATTCCATACATTGAATCCAGCCATGGCCCTATTTAAGGATGGTCGATCTATGGTGTACGGCACCATGGGTGGCGATGGCCAGCCCCAAACGCAGTGCGCTGTCTTTACCCGCACAACAACCTATGGACTTGATCCACAAGATGCCATCAGTCGTCCACGTTGGTTACTCGGCAGAACCTGGGGGCAAACTAGCGACAGTTTGAAATTAGAATCACGCTTTAGTCCGTGGGTCGCTAAAGAGCTACATGCCCTAGGACACGAGATTGAAATGCTCGATGCTTTTGATGAAACCGTTGGCCATGCTGGCTGCATTATTCGCGATCCATCAGGTACGCTACATGGTGGCTGGGATCCCCGCAGCGATGGCGCCGTTAGCGCGTTTTAGTAATAAATAATTTGGGTACGCGCAGATCCCAGTAAATGGCAGCTGCGCGTAATCCGAAAATAGCTAGCATGCACATCACCGACCCCTCTAGCGTGTATGTTGGGAAGAAATTGAGGATCAGAACATAGATACAGCAACCCAAGGTAACAGGGATTGCATACAGCTCATGTGACATCAATAAAGTTTTTCTGCCAGCCAAAATATCACGCAGCAAGCCACCACCAATCGCAGTAACCACTCCCAGAATCACAGGGGCTACTGGTAACCCAAAGTTGCAGTTCCAGGCTTTATCCGCCCCCTGAATTCCAAACAAAGCAGCGCCAAGTCCATCTATATAAAGCATCCAGCGATAAATTTGCGGCTGTGTAAAAAAAGATTCCGCCACAAAAGTCACGACGCATGCGCCCAAGGCCACCCAGATATAAATTTGCGCAATCGACCAGAAAGCAGGTACATCCAAAATGATGTCACGCAGTGTTCCGCCACCAATGGCGGTAATCACACCCAATACCATGACGCCGAAAAGATCGACACCCCGATCAGCAATAGCGAGTACACCAGTGACTGCGAAAGCAACCGTGGCAATGATGCCAATCCAGAAATTGATTTGATCCATAGCGTCTAGTCTAAATCACCGACTCCAACCAATCAATGAAGTCCTGAATATACTGAGGGTAATGTCATCAAGGAAAATGTATGAACACTCAGCTTTATAGTTTTTGGCGTAGCTCAGCAGCCTTTCGGGTGCGCATTGCACTGAACTTAAAAGGCATGGATTATGAAATTATTCCAGTTCATCTTCTGAAAGATGGAGGCGGACAACGCGCCCCCGAATATGCAAGCAAGAATCCTAATCGTTTAGTCCCCCTTTATACCGATGGCACGCATACGATTCACCAATCGCTCGCCATCATCGAATACCTCGATGAGGTTCAAAAAAATCCTCCATTACTGCCCCAGTCTGCAATTGATCGAGCATGGGTTCGTGCAGTTGCAATGGACATTGCAGTTGAAATACACCCAATAAACAATTTGAGGGTACTGCGCTATCTCATGAAAACCTTAGGCGTGAGTGCAGAGGCAAAAGATACCTGGAGTCAACACTGGATGACTGCGGGTTTAGAGAGCTTAGAAAAGCAATTAAGTGCAGATACGAGAGTCGGTCGCTTTGCTTATGGCGATCAACCCGGCTTGATTGATATTTGTTTGGTGCCACAAATCTTTAATGCGCTCAGCGTAAAGATGGGTACGGAAGACTATCCAACGCTAATGAAAATATTTCATCAGTGCATGACGCTACCGGCATTTATTGATGCATCTTGGGAAAATCAACCGGATGCTGAGGGATCAAATCCCCTTGCTCCACCACAAGAATAAAGATAGTGTCAATAAAGATCCCACTGTAGTTAAGAGCACCACTCGAGAAATAATTCGACCATCTGCGTTGTAATACTGTGCCAACATAAATGGGCCGGTACCAGTGGGAAGCGCAGCCAATATCACAACAGCGCTCACCCATAAGCTCGGCAAGTCTAAGATGGGTCCTGCAATCAACCAAGCAACTAGTGGCTGAATAATGAGTTTTGCGAAGCTAATACCCCATGCCTGCTCCGGCGCTGACTTTTCTTTTTGCATCAAAAACAGGCCAATGGAAACTAGTGCGCAAGGAGTTGCAGCTGCAGCCAAGAAAGCCATGACTTGCGCTAATGGCTCATATAGAAGCAAATCCGTAGATGACCATAACAAGCCCGCCACCGGGGCAATCAATAGTGGATTTGTACATAGCGACTTCAGCACACTCCAAACAATTTCATGGGATTTTTTATGGGACTGTATGCCGACCTCAATGAGGACCGTCGCAATAGCAAACATTACAAACACGATAAAAGTAGCAATGATTGCTGGAGCTAAACCGTCTTGACCAAGCGCCAAAACACAGAGCGGTATACCCATGTATCCCGTGTTGGAGTAGGACGCACTCAAACCTGAAAAACTAGCGGCCGCTAAATCTCGGTGGCGAACCCAGCCGACTAGTAACACCAAAACAAATACTAATAAACAACTCAGAAAAAAAGCGGTAATAAATCCTGGCTGCCAAAGTGTTTGCCAGCTACTGCTTGATGCGAAATTAAATAACTGCGCAGGCAGCGCAAGCCAAACGACAAAGCGATTTAACTCGATGGATGCGCTCTCACCTAACTTACCGGTTCTGCCACAAATGTAGCCAATGAGAATCAGCGCAAATACTGGGAAGACAACGTTGAAAACGTAGAACAATTTAAATGTGCTTTTTTAGATCAAGCAATTTTCTTCAGGGTCTTCTGATATCGCTGCGCATTTTTGACGTAACGCCCGGCAATATCCTCTATACCCGCAATCTGCTCTGGTGTTAGTGTCTTCACTGCCTTGGCAGGTGAACCTAAAATCATCGAACCATCCGGAAATTCTTTGCCCTCAGTGACTAATGCGCCAGCACCCACTAAAGAGTTCTTACCAATTTTGGCGCCATTTAGAATGACGGCACCAATCCCAATCAAACTGCCATCACCAATTTGGCAACCATGAAGCATCACTTGATGCCCAACGGTCACGTGCTTACCAAGGATGAGGGGATAGCCAGGGTCGGTATGCAAGATAGAGGCATCTTGTACATTACTACCCTCGCCAATTTGTATCAGATCGTTATCGCCACGGATTACGACCTTGGGCCACACACTCGCATTTTTGTGAAGTTCGACTCTACCAATCACTTCTGCGCTCTGCGCAACCCAAGCTCCATCGTCTAAGCGGGGAGCATTTCCATCTAGTTCAAATATAGCCATGACTCATTATAAGTAATGGCTATATTTAAGGCAGTCTACCAATTAGACTCACGATCAGGGCTTGCGGAAATCCGGTGAATACTTAAATCAGCACCTTCGTACTCTTCTTCTTGTGACATCCGGATACCTAAAACAGCCTTTAGCAATCCATAGACCACAAAACCACTCACAAGTGCAATTGCAACCCCCAAGCCAGTGCCAATCAACTGCCCCAAGAAAGTTACTCCGCCAAGACCGCCAAGTGCTTTTGTCCCAAAGATACCCGCAGCCAAGCCACCCCATAAACCGCACAAACCATGTAGAGGCCAGACACCCAACACATCGTCAATCTTCCAGCGGTTTTGCACCAAGGTAAACATGTAAACGAATAGTGCGCCAGCAATTAAACCAACCACCAAAGCGCCCATCGGATGCATTAGGTCTGAGCCGGCACAAACTGCTACCAAACCAGCTAAAGGTCCGTTGTAAGTAAAGCCTGGATCATTGCGACCAATCACCCATGCAGCCAAAGTGCCGCCAACCATCGCCATCAGTGAATTCATAGCCACTAAGCCACTGACTTTATCTATCGTCTGTGCACTCATGACGTTAAATCCAAACCAACCTACCGCCAAAATCCAAGCACCTAATGCCAAGAATGGAATACTTGATGGTGGATGTGCAGCTACGTTGCCATCCTTGGTATAGCGACCACGACGAGCGCCCAAAAGAATGATGGCCGGCAATGCAATCCAACCACCCACTGCATGGACTACAACCGATCCCGCAAAGTCATGGAACTCTTCACCGGTCAGCGCCTTAATCCAGGCTTGAATACCGTAATGCTGATTCCAGGCAATACCCTCGAAAAATGGGTAGATGAATCCCACCAAAATAAAAGTAGCAATCAATTGGGGATTGAACTTCGCACGCTCCGCTATACCGCCAGAGATAATCGCTGGAATAGCAGCAGCAAAGGTTAGCAAGAAAAAGAATTTAACTAGTTCATAGCCATTTTTCTCAGCCAAGATTTCGGCACCAGAGAAAAAGTCAACGCCGTAAGCAATGCTGTAACCAATGAAGAAATAGGCAATGGTGGACACTGCAAAGTCCACCAAGATTTTGACCAAAGCATTGACTTGGTTCTTTTTACGAACAGTACCAAGCTCAAGAAATGCAAATCCCGCATGCATAGCCAGAACCATGATGGCGCCGAGCAAGATAAATAAGACATCACTGCCT
>JBEGUE010000174.1:0-4555 GCA_041179045.1 Pseudomonadota bacterium | reverse complement strand
TGCATCACATGGTTCGCAATTTAGTGGGGAGCTTTATCCAAATTGGCGCAGGCAAGCAATCAGCTCATTGGATGGCCGAAGTTTTGGCCGCAAAGAATCGTAGTGTTGCTGCCCCTACATTTTCACCTGCAGGCCTCTATTTAGCGCAAATTGCCTACCCGGAAGAATTTAATATTCCCAAACCCTGGCTTTCAAACTCTTGGCTGCCTAAGGCGATTTTCGTATAAATATGTCTTTAAGAGCTCAAGACCCTTATCATTTCCCCTTATGGGCTTAATAACAAACTCGCCAGGCCGAACTAGGGTCAAAATCTGCGGTCTTAAGTCGCCAGGGGATGTCGATGCTGCTGTCACCTCAGGTGTTGATGCGCTTGGATTCGTGTTTTACCCCCCGAGTCCTAGGGCCGTTACTCCCAATATTGCTGCCGCATTGATTTCTAGGCTTCCAGCAGGGGTTGATGCTGTTGGATTGGTCGTCAATGCTACCGATGCTGAATTTGAGGCTATTAGGGCCGCGGCCCCTATCACTTTGTGGCAGTTTCATGGGGACGAGTCCCCTGAGGAGTGCCAACGCCTAGCTGCAGGTCAGCCCTGGATGAAGGCCGCCCGTGTTGGGGCAGGCTTCGCGTTTAATGATTTTTCCCTACAATACAGGCAAGCAAATGCTCTTTTGCTCGATGCCCTCGTTGAGGGCTATGGAGGAGGGGGCGTTCCCTTTGATTGGTCAGGAATTCCACAAGCATGGATAAGCGCAAACGCGCCTCGGGTCGTTTTGAGTGGTGGATTGAACGTTCACAACGTGGGCGAAGCCATTACTCGTCTACATCCTTGCGCGGTTGACGTCTCTAGCGGCGTAGAAATCGGCAAAGGTGTAAAAGATCATGCCTTGATGAAAGCATTTATCGAGGCAGTACGTGCGGCAGACGCAAGCACACCAACTTAATCATTTGCTGTAACTAATAAAAGAGGTATTTATGTACGATAAGCCAGATGCACGAGGACACTTCGGTCCTTACGGTGGCGTATTTGTTTCTGAAACGCTGATGTTTGCTTTGGATGAATTGAAAGCAGCTTATGCAAAATATCAATACGATCCAGAATTCTTAGAAGAATTTCATTACGAGCTAAAACATTTTGTTGGTCGTCCATCGCCGGTCTATCACGCAAAGCGTTGGAGTGAAATGTTGGGCGGCGCTCAAATTTATCTCAAGCGTGAAGATTTAAATCACACTGGCGCACACAAAATTAACAACGTGATTGGTCAAGCCATGCTGGCTAAGCGCATGGGCAAGCCACGAATCATTGCTGAAACTGGAGCAGGGCAGCACGGTGTTGCTACTGCAACTATTTGCGCTCGTTTCGGTTTAGATTGCACTGTGTATCAAGGCTCTGTTGACGTAGCACGTCAAGCTCAAAACGTATTTCGCATGAAATTGCTGGGTGCAAAAGTGGTGCCTGTTGAATCTGGAACCAAGACTCTTAAAGATGCACTCAATGAAGCAATGCGTGACTGGGTTACTAATGTGGAAGATACCTTCTACATCATCGGGACTGTTGCTGGACCCCATCCTTACCCAATGATGGTCCGTGATTTCCAAAGTGTGATCGGGGAAGAGTGCAAGATTCAAATGCCAGTAATGACTGGGCGCCAGCCTGACTATGTCATGGCCTGTGTGGGCGGCGGTTCTAATGCAATGGGAATTTTTTACCCCTATATTGATTACCCTGAAGTGAAATTGATTGGCGTTGAGGCTGCTGGTCATGGCCTCAATAGCGGCCTTCACTCTGCCGCCCTTTGCGTTGGTAAGCCAGGTGTCTTGCACGGTAATCGTACCTATCTTTTGCAAGATGAAAATGGTCAGATATCTGAGACGCATTCTGTTTCTGCTGGCATGGATTATCCCGGCGTTGGTCCTGAGCATGCTTGGTTAAAAGACTCGGGTCGCGCTGACTATGTGGCAATTACTGATGAAGAGGCATTAAAGGCTTTTCATGATTGCTGCCGCATTGAAGGCATTATTCCAGCTCTAGAATCCGCTCATGCGATTGCCTATGCTTGCAAACTAGCACCCACACTTTCTAAAGATAAAACTATCTTGGTGAACTTGTCTGGTCGTGGTGACAAGGATATGCATACCGTTGCACAAGCTACTGGTTCAGAGGGCTAATTCTTAGCCAATTACTGAGTCACTTACAAGAACACATACGAATTGCCATGTCAAAAATTACTGCACTCTTCACCGAACTAAAAGCTAGCGGAAAAAAAGGTCTCATCCCCTTTATCACTGCTGGCGATCCTGATCCAAAACTCACTGTCGAATTGATGCATGCATTAGTTCGCGGTGGCGCTGACGTCATTGAGCTTGGGGTGCCATTTTCTGATCCAATGGCTGATGGCCCGGTTATTCAGCGCTCTTCTGAAAGGGCGCTCACTCAAGGGGTCACCTTGCACGGCTGCTTGGACATGGTGAAAGCGTTTCGTAAAACCGATACAAGAACACCAGTTGTTTTAATGGGCTACGCCAACCCAGTCGAGCAGATGGGTGCAGAGCGCTTTGCGACCGAAGCGAAAGCTGCTGGCGTTGATGGGGTTCTGATTGTGGATTACCCCCCAGAAGAGTGTGTCGATTTTGCTGCCCAAATGAAAGTGGCAGGCGTTGATCCTATTTTTCTATTGGCACCCACTTCATCACCAGGGCGCATAAAAGATGCGGCCAAAATAGCTTCTGGTTATATCTACTACGTCTCCATGCGGGGGGTAACTGGCGCATCTCATTTAAATACTCAGGATGTGGCCAGCATTATTCCTAAGATTCGTGAAGCCACATCAATTCCGATTGCAGTAGGTTTTGGCATCAATGACGCTGAAAGTGCCCGTGCAGTATCAAAAACAGCAGATGCGGTAGTGATTGGCAGCCGAATTATTCGTCTTTTGGAGGATTCTGCCCCCGGCCAAGCGGTACAATCACTCGAAACCTTCATACGTGAGATTCGCGTCGCTTTAGATAGTTAATGCACTGGATAGTTAAAACTGATGAGCTGGATCGATAAATTACTACCCCCACAAATCCAACATACGGATCCTGCTAATCGCAAATCTGTTCCTGAGGGACTTTGGGTTAAGTGTCCTGGCTGTGAAACCGTGCTTTACAGCACTGATATCGAAGCGAATTTATCGGTTTGCCCAAAATGTAGTCACCACATGCGTATTGGTGCCCGCCAGCGCCTTGATAGCCTTTTAGACCCAAAAGGCCGCTATGAGATTGGTGCTGATATTTACCCAATCGACCCACTCAAATTTAAAGATTCCAAAAAGTATCCTGATCGCCTAAAAGAAGCCAGCGATGCCTCCGGCGAAACCGATGCTTTAATTGTTCTTGGTGGAAAGATTGAAAGCATTCCAGTAGTTGCTGCCTGTTTTGAATTCCAATTTATGGGCGGTTCAATGGGTTCAGTTGTTGGTGAGCGTTTTGCTCGCGGAGTACAAGAGGCCATTGCTAAGAAATGCGCTTTTATTTGTATCACTGCAACTGGTGGCGCACGCATGCAAGAAAGCTTGCTATCTCTTTTTCAGATGGCTAAGACTAATTCGATGCTCACTTTGCTCTCTAAAAAAGGCTTGCCTTATATCAGCGTCTTAACTGACCCTACCATGGGTGGAATCTCTGCCAGCTTTGCGTTCATGGGTGATGTTGTGATGGCTGAACCCAAAGCCTTAATTGGTTTTGCGGGTCCGCGTGTGATCGAGCAAACTGTTCGCGAAAAATTACCAGAAGGTTTTCAGCGCTCTGAGTTTTTGATGCAAAAGGGCGGTATCGACATGATCGTTGATCGTCGGAAGATGCGAGGTGAGATTGCTCGTTTGTTAGCTTTGCTTCAGCAACTCCCTGAGCCTGCGATTGCGGGTAGCGCAGCTGTATAAAGCGCTTGAACCTCGCCCCCCAAACCCCCATTCTGTTTTCCAGCCTAACGGCTTGGCTTAGTCATCTCGAAACAGCCCATCCTGTTGGTATCGATATGGGTCTTGCACGCATCAATCGTGTTAAAGATGCCCTAGGCCTTCACTTCGATTGCCCGGTTATTACCGTAGCTGGTACCAATGGCAAAGGTTCTACTTGCGCCTATCTTGAGACTATTTTGCTAGCCTCTGGCTACAAGGTTGGCTGCCATATGTCCCCACATTTACTTGTTTTTAACGAGCGTGCTCGCGTTAATGGTGAAGAGGTAAAAGATGATCTTTTGCTAGAGCATTTTGCAGCTGTTGAAAAAGCTCGCGTTAGCTTAGTGGGTGCGCCAACCTTAACGTATTTTGAGTTCACCACCTTGGCTATCATGCATTTATTTTCCAAGGCTCAATTAGATGCAGTAGTGCTTGAAGTTGGTATGGGCGGCCGTTTGGATGCGGTCAATATTGTTGATGCAGATTGTGCGATCGTCACGAGTATTGATATTGATCATGCCGATTTTTTGGGTGGCACACGTGAGGCAATTGGTTTTGAAAAAGCAGGTATTTTCCGAGCTGGTGGTATTGCAGTTTGTGGAGATCCAGTGCCTCC
>JBEGUE010000173.1:0-6734 GCA_041179045.1 Pseudomonadota bacterium | reverse complement strand
ATTACTCCGCCCCAGGATAGATATCGGACCAAGGGTGGAGCGCATCGCGGCACGGGTGACGCTTTGAAGTCATTGATCTGGCATTCTCAGCCACAATGCTTGCGCCGCCCGTCAAAAAACCAAGCCCAATCGAAACAGCGCTGTTGACTACTCCAGCTTGATTAATGCCTGCCTTAGGGTTTATCAAAGTCCCGCCCATCTTTACCATGCCACTTAAATCTAAGCCCGTTGTCAGCCCTGATTTCTCTTGAGGATCCATAGTGAGATTAATAGCCTCTGTCTTCAAATTAATGGAGCCAGCTAAAGCCACATCCAGCCTATCTGTTTCAATACCAACTGACTTAGCTATATTGATTTGGCCGTTGTTAATTGGCAAATAGGCAACCGCACACTCCAAAACCGTTTCAGTCGTTTTTTTACGTAGCGGGTTCATCGAGTCCAACAGCGTCACCACGAAATCACCAGCATCGTTTAAAAAATTGGTGTCCATACGAGCCTGTTGAATACTCAACTGAATCTTGCCATTTGAATTTGATGCCATCTGATGCAAACTACTTCCAGATGTTTTGACATCAAACGCTATCTTCATACTGCCCCCACTCACCTTGGAGCCTGGGTCAAGCCTAGCTAGCAAGCTTTCTAATGTGAAATCCTTCGTCACCCCTTTGGCTGTGAGAACAGGGGCTGAGGTATCCAGCTCTGAGAGTTTGATCTGTAAATCAGCGCTGCCCTTGCCCATCTCAAACCTTAGGTTTGGAATATCAATCACACTGCCCTTCAATTGCAAGGTAGCTCGAAAATTTTCGATCGGTTTACGTTTTGGTAAATTCAACTCACCCATATTCATGATGATTTCCCCATTGGCTTCGGGCAGTGCATCAAATGGAATACTCTCGTTGCTAAATAAATACTTAGGTTGCGGCTTTTGGGCTTGATGCACGACTGCCGCTGACTTAACACCGCCTGCTGCCTGCGAAGGATAAGCAGAGGATGCTCTAAAGACTGGCCAGTCAAATGCTTTTGAGTTCAAGGTCAAATTGATTATGGGTAGGGTCTTCTGATTCTTACTTACCTCACCTTTAATCGTCATAGACTTGCCATTCATGGTGAGGTTTAGGTCAATTGGAAATTGCGCTGACGAAACATTCCACTGTTTTAGCAATCTAGCAAGTGAGCCCGTTTTTCCGCTGAGCTCTAGAGCCTGCTCCTGCAGCTTCATAGCAAGGGAGACGACTGTTTTATCGCCACTCTCTGCTAACGATAAACGTTGAATTTGGTAGCTCGATATTGCGCTTGAAGAATTACGATACTGAATTTGAGTATCAACAATAGAAAGGCTCTCCATGGAAATGACATCATCGCCAATAGACGAGCTTACCGCGTTATCTTTAGTGTCAGAGGGGCCCCTAGATGCATCTGTACTGAAATCCCAATTAGCTTTACCAGCCCCATTTTTTTGAAGAAATAACTCCAAACCGGCAAGTTTCACGCTGCCGACTTCAATGCGCTTACTCAGTAGTGGCAGAGTCTTGATATTTAAATCAATCCGCTTGAGCGTCAGCATGTCAGGATCAGATGCCCAGGATGTATTACTCAGACTCAAGCCCTCTGCAGAAACAGAAATGCCCGGAAAAAAACTTAAGCTTACTGGCCCGGTGATTTTGAGATCCCTACCAGTAGTACTCTTCACAGAGGAAGAGAGTAATTTGGTCAACTGCACTGGATCTACGGTTGAGGCTGCGTACCACACCCCTATTGCAATAAGGATGATTACACCGCCAAGGGCGCTAATAGTGATTTTGACTAATTTACTCATTCTTCATCGATTCTAAATTACCTACCAGCCTTAGACTAGGATTGATTTTTTTCTTACCAGCTTGGTTGGCATAAGCACCTTAAGTAGCCATCCATTTTTTTGAGGCTTAAATCAATTGGATACTCACCCTTGATATTGCAAGGTAAATCCCCATATAAGTATCAGTAAAAGTGGAAAGATCTGAAGTAAGATCACAGGTGCAATAAGCACATTAACTACCAATAGGAAGGGTAATAGACCATGGCTACAAAGAAGTCTCCAGCAAAAAAGAAAGTAGCTACTAAGGTGGTAAAAAAAGCCCCTGCAAAGAAAGCCATTAAAAAAGTTGCCACTAAGAAAGTGGTAGCAAAAAAGGCTGTAAAGAAGGTAGTGAAAAAACCAGCAGTTAAAAAGCCGGTCGCCAAAAAAGCGATTGCAAAAAAACCAGTTGCTAAGAAAGCGGCTAAAAAGGTAGCGGCGAAGAAGCCGGCTGCCAAAAAGCCAGCCCCAAAGAAAGCTGCCAAGAAATCTCCAAAAGCAGCTGCCCCCAAGAAATTGAAAGTCGATCAGTACGGACTCGAGGAAGATGATGAGTTCTACGGCTTGTACTTTGCTAAATCAACTAACAAGGGTTTGGTTGAAGTAAAGCCTTGCACCTTCTCGCTAATGTATTGGTGGAAAGGCTTGCTTGGCTACCCTGACATGATTGAAATCTCTAAAGATAGCAATACTGCAATGTTGCAGTTTGAGTCTACCTTTGGCGGCGGCGATTCTGGTGAGACAGAGTTGACAGAAAAAGATGTGTTCGATGTTGACCATATTATTGAAATCGACGAACAAGAGCAGTTGGTTTCCCTCTACTCTTACGTTCCTATTCCTGTTCCAGAAAAGCTGATTGGTGCATTAGGCCTCTCTATTTTGAATATCAATCCAGAAACCCGTTATGGCAGCCTTGAGATTTGCTCTACCGATAACGAAGAAGGTGCGAATGAGCACTTCCTACGCTATCGTGCCGCTACTTATTTGCGTGGCGTGAAATCTGGCAAGGTTGAAGCCATCGAAAGTATGGTCACCAATGGTTCAGAGTTTTTTGGTTTGGCTTTAGATGCAATGTGCGTCAATAAATCGATTAAGAAATGGCTACTCAGCTAAGCAGTCATTAATCAATAGGTATTGCACACAAAACTGTAGGTCATAGGAAAGCGGTCGTTCACTGTTTTACGAGTTTCGACAATAGTTGCGCCTCGCTTTCCTAGTTTTTTACACTCCTCTACTGCGGCTGCTTGAGCCTCAGTGTCTTTGGCAGATTTAGGGGCATGCACCCCAACAGTTCCATCAGACTGTCGATAGACTCCAAACTCGCTTGGCGGTGTTGCGCAGGCCACAAGAAATAATCCAAGACTCGAGACTGTAATGCGTAGTAGACGTTTCATAAATACCAATCTAACATCAAAAGAAGTAATGACTCATTCTAGCTAGATTCCTTAAATAGTCGATCAAAGCAAGCCTGCTGAATTTCAATTAGGATTGGGGTTATCGCAAAATAAACCTATTGAAAGCTCGCTATGCAGGTATTCGCTATTAATCCCCTCACAAAAGAAATCAATACTGTAGAAATTGCCGATACTAAAGAGGCGCTTCAAGAGTTGATTGGTTTTAGCACCATTGACTCAGATGAAATTGACGATAACGGTGATCGACTCTTCTTTGATGAAGAGTGCTTTATCAGACAACAGGGTAATGTAGGCCGCTTTAAAGTTGATAGCTTAGCGCCGGTAGCTGGCATTGGCGTGATCGTCAACAGCAAAGATGGGAAAACTTTTCAATCCCCAGTCATCAATGCACAAGAGCTGTTGAAACGAGTGACTTACTTATAGCCTACCCTGTCTAGCAATCTTTGTGCGGCAATTTGATTCTTACCAATCGCCGCAATAGAAATATTTTCCGCTTTGAATGGGCCTAACATTTTGAGGCCTTCGTTTTCAATTTTGACTGACTTCACTAAAGGCCACTCATTATTGCCATTGGCAAAATACTCTTGCGCAGAGTCACTCGCTAAGTACTCAAGAAATTGTTTTGCAGCCTGAGGATGTGGCGCACTCTTAGCAACCCCACCCCCTGCAACGTTAATGTGCACTCCAGTTGTCTGTTGATTGGGCCAAATAAATCCAATCTTAGAGACAATAGCCTGATCTTCTGGCTTAGTTGAGCGCAAGAGCCTGACTAAGTAATAAGAATTTGTTAACGCTACACCGCACTCGCCTGAGGCTACCGCCTTGATTTGATCGGTGTCGCCGCCTCTTGGAGGGCGAGCCATATTAGCTACCATGCCCTTTGCCCAATCCTGTGTAGCAGCCTCTCCACGACGCTCAATCATGGCTCCAATCAATGACAACATATAGGGGTGGGCACCTGAGCGCGTACATACCCTGCCCTTATTCATAGGTTCAGCTAACTTTTCATAAGTATCAACGTCTTGTGGATTTACTTTTGCCTTGTTGTAAACCACGAGACGTGCTCTAGTTGAAAAACCAAACCAAGTTGACCCCTCTGGTTCAGATTGAGAACGCAAGTTTGCGGGTATACGACTCTCTAAATATTTTGACTGTATCGGCTTAAAGAAGCCATCAATTTGGGCGCGCCACAAGCGGGCTGCATCCACCATCAAAATCACATCTGCGGGACTATTAGCGACTTCGCTTTTTAATCTCTCCGCTAAAGCATTGTCATCGGCCTCAATGCGGTTGATCTTGATACCCGTCTTTTTAGTGAAGTCACTGTAGAGCGCCTCATCAGTTTGATAGTGACGGGCTGAGTAGAGATTGAGTTCTTTGGCTTCCTGAGCCTGCAAGGGCAAAACCAGAAAGGCGCTTAACAACAAGCTAAAGTTGCCTAGGAATTTTCTTGATAGTGGGTATGCCATTGCTGTATCTGCGATCAGAATTAGATTAAAACTAATGTATCACAAATACGAATGATTATCAATTAGGACTTAGAAATGACCCTTGAAAGCACTAGGACTGGAAAAAGCCCAACCAAAACAATGGTTAAGGAAGGCAAAGCCAATTCAGCAAGGCGCTCATCTGCTGCCAGCTGGTAGGTTGCAACAGCCAGGGTATCGAAGTTAAATGGGCGCAATAAGAGCGTTGCAGGCAATTCTTTCATGACGTCTACAAAAACAAAGAGGCCTGCAGTAATTAGACTGCGTTTAAGCAAGGGCACATGAACCCGCTTCAAAATTTGCATCCTAGAAAGGCCCAGGAGTGCTGCTGAAGCATCCATAGAGGGAGTGATGCGCACTAGACCCGCCTCTACACTCTGCAAGCTAGAAGAAAGAAAACGAACTAGGTATGCATAGATCAGCACCAATATGCTGGCAGACATCCACCAAGCAAGCTGAAAGATTTCTAAAAAAGAGAGGATGCCAATGGCTAAGACCGCACCAGGTAAAGCATAACCAAAGCCCAACAATCGATTGACCCAACTTAAGCGTGCATTCATTCGTACGGAGTAAGCAAAGAATACAGCTAGCGCCACCGAGATGAGCGCCGTCAGAATGGAAACCAATAAAGAATTACTCAGCCAATCCAGATATCGAATATCGATTGTGAGACCTTGCTTAAAGACCAATTGAAGGAGCGCAAATGCTGGTATCAAAAATCCGCATAAGAGCGTAGCGCCACAAAATGCAAATGCAAAAAAAGCTTTCTTACCTTGTAGAGATTTGGCAAGCGGCTTACCCCGAGTTGCAGAGGCATAACGTAATTTTGAGCGACTACTTTGCTCGATGAAGAAAATAAGTAAGACAAAACTTAAGAGGCCCAAGGCAAGCTGTACTGCTGCTACTCGATCTCCAAATGAGAGCCAAGCCTTAAAGATACCGGTTGCAAAAGTCTGAACGCCAAAGTAAGAGACGGCGCCAAAATCAGCCAGCACTTCCATTAGTGCAAGGGCCATGCCCGCAAAGATGGCTGGCCTTGCCATGGGTAATACCAATTTTATAAAACCCTGAAGTGGGCTGTAGCCCAGCGTTTCTGAAACTTCAATTAATCGACCGCTGCGCTCTAAGAATGCCGTGCGAGTAATGAGATAAACATAAGGAAAGAGGCAGAATGAGAAAGACCAAATAGCCCCGCTCAAGGATCTCGGATCCGGAAAGAACCAGAGTGCATCGACCCCTAGTACGGTGCGCAGCGTACTCTGTATCGGACCCGAAAACTGCAAGAGATCAACAAAGAGGTAGGCCATGACATAAGTGGGCACTGCCAAAGGCAGAATGAGAGCCCACTCAAATATCTTCTTGCCCGGAAAATCATAGCTGGCGATGATCCATGCATTACCTACCCCAAGGATAAAGACCCCCACTCCAACACCAACAATTAGTACTAGGGTCGAGGCAATATAGCCGCCAAGTACAAAGTTCCACAAATGACTGAGGGTGCCGGTAACTAATAAATCCTTACCGGGGAATAGGAAGGGTGCTGCCAAGCCAAAGAGGGGCAAAAATAACAACAGGGCAAGTGGCACCACAATACGATTCATGAAATCGGCAATCCGTTTAGACTCTAGCTATGTATTAAACCACTAGCATTAATGAGAAAATTATAGAGATGAACTCTGCTCGCACCCTGCTTTCGATTCAAGCACTGGAAATCGACTACCCCAGTCGAGATGGTCAAGGTCGTGTTACTGCGGTTAAAAACCTGAATCTCGATCTAGCTCAGGGTGAGATTGGCTGCTTACTGGGCTCATCTGGCTGTGGAAAATCCACCGTCTTAAGAGCAATTTGTGGATTTGAGCCCGTAAAAGCTGGAAAAATCCTACTGCGTGATCAAGTGGTGAGCTCAGCAAACTCGCACCTCCCGCCGAACCAAAGAAAAGTTGGCATGGTCTTTCAGGACTTTGCCCTCTTCCCCCATCTCAATGTTTTAGAAAATAT
>JBEGUE010000172.1:0-2742 GCA_041179045.1 Pseudomonadota bacterium | reverse complement strand
ACTAAATTTTTCTGGAGTTTCTTTAAGCCTGTTTCATCCGGAACACCTCAACGCCAACGGAGTGACAATCGGGATAAACATCTGGTTTTGCCGTGCTAACACGGGCCGCAACAACCTTGGGATGCAGAAGCATCGCGGCAACGATGTCATCGCAAAAAGTTTCTTGCAAATGAATATGGCCTTGGGAAGACCTAGATTTAATGGTTTCACGCATAAAGTCATAATCAACCACCTCTTCCAATAGATCCTGAGAAGGGGTATTCATATTCAGCGGAATATAGAGATCTACATTGAGAATAACGCGCTGCTCACCCTTCTTCTCAAAGTCATGGACGCCAATATTGATATAGATTTCATAGTCACGCAGAAATAAGCGGCGGCAATCAGCAAGTGCTGGATTAGAAAGAATGATATTCATAAATTGTGGATTGATTCTTTCTTTATTAACTATTTTTTATTCTGCATTAAACGCTTAATTAGTTTTGAACATCACATCGCGTAATGATGGTAATAGGTGCTGTCCGCCATCCACATATAAGGTGGTACCTGTGATCGCATTAGAGCTCGCTAAAAATACAGCTGCTTTTGCAATATCACTGGGTGTTGATGACCTTCCTAATGGAGTCATCTGGTGCGCCTCCTTAAAACCTGCCTCGGTTTGATCACCAGAAGTCAGCGTAATACCGGGAGCCAAACCAATGATGCGTAAGTGCAGAGCAAAATCTACTGCCAGCACCTCAACCGAAGTGAGAAGTGCAGTCTTAGATAATGTGTAAGACAAATAATCTGGATTGAGATTAATTAATTTTTGATCAAGCAACTGAATAACTGAAGGGATAGATAAATCACTCTCACCTATTTTTTTCGCCTGACTTTTTTGATACTCAAACATCAACTGAGATAACAGGATGGGTGCAACTACATTGACCTGCATGTGGTCTTGTAAAGTCTTACTCTTGAGCGGAGTATCCGAGTTGGCACGATCGTATTCAAAGATCGAAGCGCTATTAATTAGGCATTGCAAGTTGTTGAACTCGGCAGTAACTGCAGCAAATAATGAACTCACTTCTGCTTCACTAGCAAGGTCAGCTTTAAACGCGATAGCTTTACGACCTAGCTTGTGAATTTGGGCTACGGTAG
Organism: Pseudomonadota bacterium; assembly: GCA_041179045.1. Classification (GTDB taxonomy): domain Bacteria; phylum Pseudomonadota; class Gammaproteobacteria; order Burkholderiales; family Burkholderiaceae; genus Polynucleobacter. Next base: position 1,602 of record JBEGUE010000172.1, on the reverse strand, counting down.
CGTGAGCATCGGATGCCGACTGGCCAAAGTGGACTGCTACATCCCAGCCCTGACGAGCAAATTCCAAAGCAATTTCTCGACCAAGACGCTTAGCAGCGCCGGTCACTAAAACCGCTTTATTTTGCTGAGGTGATGGGTTTGAACTCAAGTTCACTTAAATTCTCTTAGACTAGCGAGCTATGGATATTACCTTGACCAGCCTTGAAACGGCCCATACCGAGCTTCTTAGCCAAAAAATAATGGCAGAAATCGCCTCAAACGGTGCTTGGATGCCCTTTTCAAGGTATATGGAAATGGCACTCTATGAGCCTGGAATGGGTTATTACAGTGCTGGGGCCCATAAATTGGGTGCTGGCGGTGATTTCACGACCGCCCCTGAACTCTCCCCCCTATTTGGGGCTGCCATTGTGGAAACGCTTCTACCAATTCTGGAGGGTCTTCAGACTCAAGGGCTTCCCACCCAGATTCTGGAGTTTGGTGCGGGTACTGGCAAGCTGGCCGAATCTATCCTCAGCCGATTGCACGAGCTTGATTTCACTCTGGATCACTACGACATCATCGAAATCTCCCCCGACCTGGCTCAAAGGCAAGAAGAGCGACTTCAATCCCTCTCTGCGGAACTCAATTTATCAACTCAATGCCGCTGGCTCAGCTCCTTGCCCAGTAACTTCAAGGGCATCATTCTGGCAAATGAGGTGATTGATGCCATTCCTTGTGATGCCATCATTTTCCAAAATGGCTTCTGGTATTGGCAGGGTGTCTCAGTTGTTGATGGCAAGCTTACTTGGTCAACAGGAAAGCCAGTTGAACAGTCGCAACTTCCAGAAGCATTACTGAATGGCAGTTTTTCTGAGGGCTATGTCACTGAGTTACATGCGCCAGCAAATGCCTGGATGCGGCAAGTTGCTAATCATCTCGATACCGGCCTTTTTCTTACTTTTGACTATGGATTTCCTGAGAGTGAGTACTACCATGCACAGCGCCTAGAAGGCACACTCATGGCGCACCATCGCCATCACGCTATTCAAGATCCGTTTTATCTTCCAGGACTATGTGATGTGACTACCCACGTGGAGTGGTCACAAATTGCGCGTAGTGCGCTAAAAGAAGAAGTTGATGATGTCTATCTCAGCAATCAGGCCAGTTACTTACTTGATGCAGGGATTGGCGATATCGCGCTGGAAATTGGCGACCCTGGAAATCCAGAAACTTTTTTACCTATTTCAAATTCTCTGCAAAAACTATTATCCGAAGCGGAGATGGGTGAGCTCTTTAAGGTCTTCGCATTCTCAAAGAAACTATCTGGCATATTGCCAGGCCATGCATTAGAGGGCTTGCCTGGCCTGCGAGGAAGAAACCGGCTTTAAATTGATTGGCTAGTGAATGCTGCAGTAATGACCGAGAGTCTTGCGGCATCTACTGCACGGCGGATGCTCTCACCGTTAGATCGCTCTTCTGCGGGAATGCCTTCAATCATTTTGGAAGCGTTTAGTGCCAGAGCATTTTGCATTGCCAAAATTACAGTGTCGACATTCAGACCGATGCGTTTAGCTAAATCTAATAAAGCCTGGCCACGATCGGGCTTGCGCCAAACATCCGCAC
>JBEGUE010000171.1:0-3383 GCA_041179045.1 Pseudomonadota bacterium | reverse complement strand
AGTATGGGGTCGTAATGGTGAGCTCTTCGCGCGCATCCATAATGGCTGAGAGCAGTACTTGATACAAGATGTCATCGCGATAGACGGGGCCGGAAGAAAATTCTTGAGCTAGTACCCGCCCTTCAGCAGGAGTCGATGCTGGCATTACTTGATTGAAGTGTGTAATCCTAGGATTGTCTACACTCCAATCAAAAGAGAATGTCAGCTCAAATTGGGAGGCAACTGGTCCCTCTATTCTGACCATGGCATCCACCCACTCACCAACACCGGAGTCCTGTTTGAAACTGCGTGGATCAACCATGTTCATACTGCCAGTCCAAACGATGGCGTTATCAATCACAAATATTTTTCTGTGCAGCCTTAAGTCAGCACGGCGAAATTGGAAGCGACCAATCTGAATCGGCAATGCCTCCGTTACCTGAATACCGGCGCTTCTAAAGCGACTCGGCCAATTTGATTTAAACCAATCTTTACTACCCAAGGAATCCAGCAATACCTTACAAGTTACACCGCGTTTAGCCGCTGCGATTAAAGCCTCGCCAACGCGATCCGCATCGCCGCCGAGAGCCCAGATATAAAACTCCAAATGCAGGGTTTTCTTTGCCTGATTAATCTCATCAATGAAATGCTGCAAGATTTCTAGGGAGCTGGTGAATAGTTCAATCTTATTACCGGCAATCACTGGGGATCCATTCTTGGACTCCGCTAAGAGACTGAGCGCCCTCCCCTCGAAAGGTAGTAATTGCTTATCGGCCTGATAGTGTTTACGCATAGACTCGGTGATAGCAGCATATTCTTTATCCATACGAATAATTTTCCGCGTGAGCTTTCGACCTACAGGACGTTCACCAATCAAAATGTAGAGGCTGATGCCAATCAACGGGAATAAAACGACGATCAAAAACCAGGCCAGCACAACACCAACCGGCCTTCTGATAGAAATCAATCTGAATCCAAACAGAATCACAATAATAGCGTGTGCTACTGGGACCCAAATTAAGGAGAAGCCAAAAATGGACCCCAATAGATAATTTAGTATGCTCATATGATTTCCAGTTCCGCAGTAATGCCTAAGTGATCAGAGAGCTTCAACCATTCGTGCAGCACTTCTGCAGAATGAATCTTCAAGCCTCGTACATAAATTCGGTCCATCGCTAGCATCGGCTTTACGCTAGGGAAAGTTTTTGCAGGTGCGCCTGTGAGCACCTCAAAAACTTCATCAAAACCAGCGGCACGCATCGGGGCGCTAACGCGATTACGCCAATCATTAAAGTCCCCCGCCACAATCGTTGGCCCACCGTTCGCAAGCGAATCAATATAGCGAATAATCTCCTCCAATTGCCGCTCTCGCCCTCTTTCAAATAAAGCCAAGTGCACACAGAAGCAATGGATCGGTGTTGCAACGCCCTCTAACTGCGTAATGCTATGGAGCAAGCCACGCCTCTCAAATCGATAGGCTGAGATGTCATAGTTTTGACCCTTATGCAAAGGTCTTTTAGAAAGGATCGCATTGCCATGATGCCCATCTGGATACTCAACATTCTTGCCGTAATGCCAATCATGCCAAAAATCTTCGGATAAGAAATGGGTTAACTCTGTCAACGGCCATTGACCAAACCTTCTAATCCGTCCGCGATGCTCTTGTTGAAGCTCTTGCAAGAAAAGTAGATCTGGATGATGACTGCGCATCTTTTGACGTAACTCATAAATCGTGGATCTTCTATGTAGTGGCGATAAGCCCTTGTGCACATTGATGCTCATGACACTAAAGCGACCTAAGTGCAATTGCGTCATCAAAACTGTCCTGCAGCACGTTGTCGTCGCACGCGTGCCAAATAGATTTCACCTTCAACTAATTCTTGGCACTGCATACATTTATTACAAATCGATGCCTGTTCACGTAACTCATCAATCGAGTCGATAGGATGGGTATCGAGATATTCGCGAAGATCGACATCGAGAACCTCATTACAGAGACAAATGACTTCGGCCATGAACTTAAGAAAAGGAAATTGTTTGCATTTATGCCATTTTGCCATCGCCTTGCTAGAATCAAGCCCATGTTGATGACCTTTCAGGATGCCATTAAGCTCCTCGTGCATTTAGATGCCGGGGTGATGAGCATCGTCCTAGTCTCTTTACAGGTCAGTCTGACAGCACTCCTCTTGGGCACCCTCATCGGGCTTCCCTTGGGGGCACTTTTAGCCACCGAAGAATTCAATGGCAAAAAGACGATTACGGTTGCCTTAAATACCCTCATGGGCGTTCCAACAGTCATCGTAGGTGTTGTGGTCTACCTTTTGCTCTCCCGCACAGGGCCCTTAGGGGTATGGGGGTGGCTCTTTACACCCAAGGGCATGATCCTAGCCCAAACATTGCTCACAACCCCCTTAATTGCCGCCCTGAGCCGTCAAATCCTGGAAGATTCCTGGAGGATTCATCGGGATTCATTTATGGCACTTCGCTTACCCAGAATGTCCGCTCTGAAATGGCTGATCTGGGACTGTCGCTTCTCACTCACAATTGCCGTCTTAGCTGGACTGGCTAGAGCGATATCTGAGGTTGGTGCAGTAATGATCGTTGGTGGCAATATTGATCAATCTACCCGCACCATGACAACAGCGATTGCCCTAGAGACCAGCAAAGGTGATCTACCCTTAGCGCTGGCTTTAGGCATTATTTTGCTAGGCATTGTGCTACTTGCAAATTTATTCACATTTGCAGTGCGCCAAGTTGCGGAGCGTCGCTATGGTTAACTCCACCGAACAATTTAAGCAATTCATAGAGTTGAAAGGTGTCATCGTTAAAAGTGATGGGCGGATTATCTTAGACATTCCGCATGCAGTTATTCCTGCCGATAGAATTTGTGCCTGTATCGGCCCTAATGGCGCAGGAAAAACAACCTTCCTAAAACTGATTGATGGTTTGATCAAACCAGATTCAGGCACCATCACCCACTCAAACGGTCAGATCAAGTCATCCTTAGTACTGCATCACACCCCCATGATCAAGGCTTCGGCGAAGGCCAATATTGCCATGGTGAAAGATGCTGATTCTTCAATTAATTCTACTGATATTGATGTTGTTATGAATCAGGTTGGACTAAGCCATCTTGCCAACAACCCTGCACACAAACTCTCAGCAGGAGAAAGGCAGAAACTCTGCCTAGGTCGAGCTATTTTGCAAAAACCCAATTTAGTTTTGCTAGATGAACCTACAGCCAATTTAGATCCCAACACCACAGAACAAGTCGAAGAAATCATTCGCCAATTCAAGCTTCGTGACTCTAATGTCATCTTCACATCCCACCAACTTGCACAAGTACAACGAATTGCCGATTACATTCTCTTTATCGATCAGGGTCAGCTAAAAGAAAAAGGACC
>JBEGUE010000170.1:0-4842 GCA_041179045.1 Pseudomonadota bacterium | reverse complement strand
TCAGGCGTCAATTGGGCATCCTGCCGGTTTGGCTAGGGATACTTCATCGGCGCGCGAAGGTCCCCGTCCGCAAAATTCCACCTGTCTTGGCCGGTATCCGGGCTAGTAAACCTCAGAATCTGGCCTTCCCATGCAATTGACGCGCACAGTGGCTTATTCAGACTCCTGACACCTTGACCTTGAAGTTAGGGTGCATTTACTTACCGTTGCGGGGGCAGCACACGTTTAGTGTTTCCCGTTTAACTTCGTTGCATTGCAACAAAGCACCACGACATTTCAATTCTATCCTATTAGTGGGGTTAAGCCGTTGGGAATACCAAAAAAGCCTACAATACTGGCTCTAGGAACAAGGATTCATGACAGCATTAGATAAACACCCCGAAAAAAACCTGATTCGTTTGCAGTTGAGCCAAAACTCGGTGTTAAAAAGCCTGGATCCTGAAGCGATGGCTGAATTAGAGCGTCATTTAGTGATTTCAGACCTGAAAAAATCAGAAATCCTGCTCCATCAAGGCGACCATCAGATGGAGCAATATTTTGTTTTAGATGGGATTTTGAAGCGAATTGTCTCTAGTGCTGATGCAAAAGAAATGATTTTGCGATTCGCCATCGAAAAAGATATTGAAACAAGTTATGCAGCTTGGCGCCTAAAGACGGCTGCCCCGTATAGCATTGCCTCGGTTACCAAGGCGCGAGTTGCCCGTATGCCCCTTAAGAAGTGGGCTGAATTCCTGGACGCCCATAAGCCCCTTAAAGAGAGTTTTGAGTTTGAGGTGATGCGCTTGATGAGTGAGATCATGGCGCACACGATTACCTTGCATATGCTCGATGCGCCAGGTCGGGTAGAGCGGTTTTTGCGAAAATACGAAGACTTATTTGAGTTGCTTCCAAAAAAAGAGCTAGCCGCTTATCTCAACCTCTCCCCGGAGACCTTGAGTCGCCTTAAAACAAAGCATAAAGAGCTCTTTGTTTAAATAGCTGGGCTAGATGTTTCTAGATTTCAGGGGAAATTGACCGAAGTCAATGATGAACCTGATCCCAGAGCCTAACATTCACGTCAGCCTTAACGGGAGAGCTTTTATTGCCCGTGGCACTACTAATAACTTAATTGGAGACAGTTAGCGAAAGCTAAATTGCACCGAGCGTGCTTTATGTTCGGGCGGTGTAATTAACTATAAATTTCTATGACAACAGATAATCAAAATACCCAAGTCACTGATGGTTTTCATCTCGTCATCGATGCTTTAAAAGCAAATGATTTAGACACCATTTTTGGTCTCGTTGGTATTCCAATTACCGACTTATGCCGTTTGGCTCAAGCTGAAGGTTTGCGCTTCATTGGTTTCCGTCATGAGCAGCATGCTGGTAACGCTGCAGCGATTGCGGGTTACATGACTCAAAAGCCTGGTATCTGCATGACTGTGTCGGCGCCAGGTTTCTTGAACGGTTTAACAGCATTGGCCAATGCCACTGTGAACTGTTTCCCAATGATTTTGATCTCTGGTTCAAGTGAGCGCGAGATCGTTGACTTGCAACAAGGTGACTACGAAGAGATGGATCAGCTCAACGCAGCTAAACCATATTGCAAAGCTGCATACCGCATTAATCACATTGAAGATATTGGCATTGGTTTTGCGCGCGCAATTCGTGCAGCCGTCTCTGGTCGTCCAGGCGGCGTCTACTTAGACTTGCCGGCACAGTTGTTAGCCCAAACAATGCCTGTTGAAGAAGCCAAGAAATCGATCTTCAAAGTAATCGATCCAATTCCACGTCAAATTCCTGCGCCTGATGCAATCGAGCGTGCGTTGAATGTATTAAAGGGCGCAAAGCGTCCATTGATTTTGTTAGGTAAGGGCGCTGCTTATGCTCAAGCCGATGCTGACATTCGTGCATTGATTGAGAAGTCTGGCATTCCATATTTACCAATGTCTATGGCTAAAGGTTTGTTGCCAGATAACCACCCACAATCTGCTTCTGCAGCGCGTTCATTTGTATTGGCTGAGGCTGATGCGGTGATGTTGGTTGGTGCGCGTTTGAACTGGTTGCTTGCACATGGTAAGGGCAAGACCTGGGGTAAAGATCCTAAGAAATTTATTCAGATCGATATTCAATCAAACGAAGTGGATAGCAACGTACAAATTGATGCACCACTGATTGGCGATATCGGTTCTGTTGTTGGTGAGCTCTTAAAGGGTATTGCTTCAGTACCAAAGCCTTCTGCCGAGTGGATCAGCGCGATCAATGAGAAAAAAGACAAGAACATGGCGAAGATGGCTGAAACATTAGCCAAAGAAGCTTCACCAATGAACTTCCATGGTGCTTTGCGCGCTATTCGTGATGTGATCAAGTTAAACCCAGACGTGAACTTGGTAAACGAAGGTGCAAACACGCTCGACTATTGCCGTGCAATCGTAGATATGTATAAGCCACGCAAACGTTTTGACTCCGGTACTTGGGGCATTATGGGTATCGGTATGGGCTACGCCATTGGCGCCGCCGTAACGAGCGGCTTGCCTACAGTTGCGGTTGAGGGTGATAGCGCATTTGGTTTTAGCGGTATGGAGTTAGAAACCATTTGCCGTTACAACCTGCCAATTACTACTGTTGTGTTTAACAACAACGGCGTTTACCGTGGTACTGACGTGAATCCTACAGGCGGTGCAGATGTTGCGCCAACAGTATTCGTGAAAAATGCCCGTTACGACAAAATGATTGAGGCATTTGGTGGTGTTGGTTACTACGTGACTACTCCAGCAGAGTTAGAGGCTGCATTGACTAAAGCGATTGCTGAAGGCAAGCCTGCTTTGATTAACGCTGTGATTGATGAAACTGCTGGTACAGAAAGTGGACGTTTAACTAACTTGAATCCATCTACTGCAGCTGGTAAGGCGTAATTCATGGTTAATTAATCGGTAATCAATACGTAATATTTTTGAACTAAATTTAGCAATAAATAAGCAATACTTTAAGGAGAATCAAACATGACTAAACCATTAGACGGTATTCGCATCATCGATTTCACACACGTGCAAGCAGGTCCTGCATGTACTCAGTTGTTAGCTTGGTACGGTGCTGACGTGATTAAAGTTGAGCGTCCAGGTTCTGGCGACGTAACTCGTAGCCAGTTGCGCGATATTCCAGGTGCGGATGCTTTGTACTTCACTATGTTGAACGGTAATAAGCGTTCATTGACTTTGGATACTAAGACTCAAGAAGGTAAAGAAGTTTTAGAGAAGATGATCAAGACTTCTGATGTCATGGTTGAGAACTTCGGTCCAGGTGCTTTGGATCGCATGGGTTTTAGCTGGGCGCGTATTCAGGAATTGAATCCAAAGATGATTATGGCTTCCGTAAAAGGCTTTAGCGATGGCCATTCATACGAAGACTTAAAGGTTTACGAGAACGTTGCCCAGTGTGCTGGTGGCGCCGCTTCTACTACTGGTTTCTGGGATGGTCCCCCAACAGTTTCTGCTGCCGCCTTGGGCGATAGCAACACTGGTATGCACTTGGCTATTGGTATTTTGACTGCATTGATGCAGCGTCAAAAAACTGGCAAAGGTCAAAAAGTTTCTTGCTCAATGCAAGATGCCGTATTGAACTTGTGCCGCGTGAAGTTACGCGACCAACAGCGTTTGGACAAAATTGGTTACCTCGAAGAGTACCCACAGTACCCACACGGTACATTCTCTGACGTAGTTCCACGTGGCGGTAACGCTGGTGGTGGCGGTCAGCCAGGTTGGGTATTGAAGTGTAAGGGTTGGGAAACAGATCCAAACGCCTACATTTATTTCACAATTCAAGGTCATGCTTGGGAGCCAATTACTCGTGCAATTGGTAAGCCTGAATGGGCAACTGATCCAGCGTATATGACTGCTGAAGCGCGTCAAGACAAGATTTTTGATATCTTTGCAACAATCGAAGAGTGGCTCAAAGACAAGACTAAGTACGAAGCTGTGGATATTCTCCGCAAGTTCGACATTCCTTGCGCACCAGTATTGTCAATGAAGGAATTGGCTGCATCACCTGACTTGCGTAAGAGTGGCTCTATCGTTGAGGTGGATCACAAGGTACGCGGTAAGTACTTGACTATTGGTAGCCCAATCAAGTTCTCTGATTTGGAAATCGAAGTAGGCCCATCACCAGTATTGGGTGAGCATACTAATGAAGTATTGGCTGACCTGGGCTATAGCGCTGATGACATCGCTAAGCTGCATGCAGCAAAAGCTGTTTAATAACGATTAGTAGTATTCGTTTTAGCTTGAAAGGCGCTCCCTGTGGGCGCCTTTTTTTATGCATTGTCGGCAACAAAAGGCTCTCGCTTGATCTTGAAAAACCCCTGAGTTTGAAGCCAAATGGCTATTCCTAGGCATTAATAGCGAGGATGCACAATAAATAGGCATCCCTTATTGCGCCATAATCCGGCGCTGGTAAAATTGACTCAATTCAAAATTTTATTCTTATTAGGACTTTAATCATGGCAAAAGCATTAGAAGGAGTCAAAGTTCTTGACTTCACGCACGTTCAATCTGGCCCTACTTGTACTCAGTTACTTGCTTGGTTCGGTGCCGATGTAATCAAAGTAGAAAAATCCGGTGAGGGTGATGCTACCCGTGGCCAATTGCGCGATATCCCGGATGCAGATAGTTTGTATTTCACAATGTTGAACCATAACAAGCGCTCAATTACTGTGAATACTAAAACCCCAAAAGGTAAAGAAATTCTTGAGCGCTTAATTAAAGAGTGCGACGTTTTAGTTGAGAACTTTGCACCTGGCGCGTTAGATCGTATGGGTTTTTCTTGGGAGCGTATTCAGGAACTCAATCCCATGATGATCATGGCTTC
>JBEGUE010000169.1:0-3070 GCA_041179045.1 Pseudomonadota bacterium | reverse complement strand
GTGATCATCTTTGGTCTACCAGCTTGAGCAATGATCTCTGCTTCGCGAGCATGCTGCTTCGCATTCAATACTTGATGGGGTAACTGACGTTTATCCAGTAAGCCTGCAATTAATTCTGAATTCTCAATTGAGGTTGTACCAACCAATACGGGCTGGCCACGCTTGTAGCAATCCTCAATATCTTTGATGACTGCATCGTAACGCTCACGCGATGTCTTGTAGATCTGATCTTGACGATCTTTTCTTTGACTAATTCGATTTGGAGGAATAACTACAGTCTCAAGGTTGTAAATTTCCTTGAACTCATAAGCTTCAGTGTCTGCTGTACCAGTCATGCCAGCCAACTTACCGTACATACGGAAGTAGTTCTGGAAAGTAATTGTGGCTAAGGTCTGATTCTCATTCTGAATCTGCACACCCTCTTTAGCCTCAACAGCTTGATGTAAGCCATCAGACCAACGACGACCCTGCATTAAGCGGCCTGTGAACTCATCAACAATAATGACTTCACCATTTTGAACAACATACTGTTGATCACGGTTGTACAGAGTATGCGCACGTAATGCGGCATAGACGTGATGCATCAAAGTAATATTTTGCGGCGCATACAAAGAGTCGCCATCATTCAAAGCGCCAAGCTCAACTAAAACTGTCTCAGCTTTATCGTGACCACGCTCTGTTAAATAAACCTGTTGCGACTTTTCATCAACCCAGTAATCGCCCGGCTTTTCAACGCCAGTGCCATCTGCTTTTTCTTCGCCAATTTGACGCTCTAAGTAAGCAGGCAATGCATTGATCTTGATATACAAATCAGTGTGGTCTTCAGCCTGGCCAGAAATGATCAGTGGGGTACGAGCCTCATCAATCAGAATAGAGTCAACCTCATCAACAATCGCATAAGCTAGGCCACGCTGAACACGTTGACCTAAGTCTTGCACCATGTTGTCACGGAGGTAATCAAAACCAAACTCGTTATTGGTGCCGTAGGTAATATCGGCTGCATAAGCCTCTTGTTTAGTTGTGTGATCCATCTGAGAAAGATTCACACCAACCCTCATGCCTAAGAAGTTATAGAGCGTTGACATCCACTCAGCATCTCGCTGAGCCAAGTAATCATTTACCGTGATGACGTGAACACCCTTGCCTGTTAAGGCATTCAAATACACAGGGAGCGTAGCGGTTAAGGTTTTACCTTCGCCTGTTCCCATTTCAGCAATCTTGCCTTGATGCAATGCAAGGCCACCCATCATCTGCGCATCAAAATGGCGCATCTTCATGACGCGCGTACTCGCCTCACGAACTACTGCAAAAGCCTCTGGAGCGATATCATCCAATGACTCGCCCGCAGCTAAACGTGACTTGAACTCAGCAGTTTTTGCTTGTAATGCAGCATCATCCAAAGCTTGCATGCTAGGCTCGAGAGCGCTAACTTTAGCAACCACTTTGCGATACTGTTTTAAGAGGCGGTCGTTACGACTGCCGACCAGGGTTTTAAGAAGACCGATTACCATGGGATATTGAAGTAAATTAAGACCTTGAGTTTATCACCCGCACCCTCTTTTTATATGAACTTTGCCCCTAAACCTATCCGCACGAAAGCCGCCCATGAGTGGCTAGAGTATTTGCGTGACTCCGAGGGCTTGGGTGGTATTTTGGCTAAAACGGAAGATCTTGCCAAACTCAAAATTGCACTCAAAGGAGCTCTTGCTGAGTTAGATTTAGATAACTTGGCACCCAAAATTGAGGCTGGCTGGCGCTCCGGCGCTCAGAATGAACTATTTTTACTGGTGAATGGGGCGAGTATCGCCACCCGCCTTCAACAGATTTTACCTAGTCTAATCAATGAGTTATCTAAAAAAGGGGTAATCTGCACCAGCATTAAGGTGCGCCTAAAGCCCGCACCACCCACCTGGGAAATCAAACCCCGGGAGGGAGTCCAGGCAAACCAGAAGCCAAAAGGCTTCAATGCCGTAGCAAGGGCTTCTTGGGAGTCTTTATTGGAAAAATTAGCGCCAGACTCTGATCTTCGTCAGGCGGTTGAGCGTCTACTGCAAAGCAAACCTAAATAAACCTAGAAAAACAGGGGTTGACTCTCTTTGGAATAGGCTGAGGGAGCTTTATTTTCTGGAAAGCTACTGATTTCGTAAGAACTGGGGTCTTCCAAAAGCTTACGCAAAAGCGCGTTATTCAGAGCATGTCCTGATTTTTCGGCGACATAGGAGCCAACGATTGGGTGTCCAACTAAATAGAGATCGCCAATGGCATCCAAGATTTTGTGACGAACAAACTCATCTTCATAACGTAACTCTTCGTTATTCAGGATGCGATGCTCATCGAGCACGATTGCGTTATCTAAGCTTCCACCACGCGCCAATCCCATTTCTCGCAAAGCTTCAACTTCATGTGCAAAGCCAAAAGTGCGCGCACGGCCAATCTCACTTCGATATGCATGTTCTGCAAAGTCCACTACAAAACGCTGACCAGTCTTATCTACTGCGGGATGCTTAAAGTCGATTGTGAAATCCAACTTAAAACCGAAGAAAGGCTCTAGTCGCGCAAGCTTGTCACCCTCCTTCACTTCTACCGGTTTTTTAATTACTACAAACTGTCTTGGGGCATCTTGCTCAGCAATACCAGCAGACTCCATTAAGAATAAAAATGAAGCTGCACTACCATCCATGATGGGGACTTCTTCACCATCGAGCTCAATTAATAAATTATCAAGCCCTAGACCTGCACAAGCTGAAAGCAAATGCTCCACAGTGGAAACGCGCACCCCATCTTTTTGAATCACTGAGGCTAAGCGGGTATCACAAACCGCCAGAGCAGTAGCCGGCACAACCGATTGCTCTGGGGTGTCTACACGTACAAACAAGATTCCTGAGTTTACCGGCGCAGGCTTGATGGATAAAGTTACCTTGCGCCCAGAGTGCAAGCCAATCCCCACGGTTTTAATCGGAGTGGCGATTGTGCGTTGCTTCATCATATTTATATTTAAACTCAGGAAAATTTCTTAAAGCTTCTTCAAAATTGAAGCGGCATCGCTCACTTCAAACTTGCCCGGTGCTTC
>JBEGUE010000168.1:0-10031 GCA_041179045.1 Pseudomonadota bacterium | reverse complement strand
TGATTTCTTTGTAAGTAGCTTTCCCCATATTGAGGCAGATGAGTGGGTGGCTCGATTTGCCGAGGGTTTAGTGATCACACCAGAAGGGCGGGTAGTTTCTGCGAGTGATGCCTACTTGCCTAGTACCCATTTGCTGTATTTCAGGCGCCTAGCTCGCGAGCCAGAGATCCCATTTGAGGAGCATATTCTCTTTCAGGATGAGCATATCTTAGTGGCGGATAAGCCTCACTTTTTGCCTGTTACTCCTAGCGGTCTTTATCTCCATCAAACCTTACTCAATCGATTGAAAAAAAAGACGGGTATACAAACCCTCAGTCCTATCCATCGGATAGATAGAGATACCGCTGGACTGGTGGTTTTTTCTATCAATCCTGGTGAGCGCGCTCAGTATCAGAACCTCTTTAGAGATCGCGTGGTTCAGAAGATTTATGAGGCAATAGCCCCTTATTCAGATGAATTAGCGCAAAGATTGCCATTGACATATCGGAGTCGCCTTGAGGAATCGGCCCATTTCTTGCAGATGGAAGAGGTTACCGGAGAGGTGAATGCCGATACCTATATAGAGCTTATTGAAGTCATGAAGCCTTGGGCAAAGTACCGCCTCATGCCTGGTAGCGGTAAGAAACACCAGTTACGCTGCCATCTCAATGCTTTAGGGGTGCCAATTCAATATGACCAGATTTACCCAGTACTTACTCCTTACCAGGAGTACGATCTCGATTTTTTAAAGCCACTCCAATTATTGGCAAAAGAGATTTGCTTTAAAGATCCCATTACGGGCCAGGAGAGGGCATTTAGGAGTCAGAAAGAGTTGGGAGTTGTTTTTAATGCTCATGAGTAAACTGTCTGGAAAGTCACTGCAGAAAGTGCTGAATTGAAATTGTTTAAATACCTCTTAGGATTATTGCTAGCAACGCAAGTTTCACTGTCTTATGGGCAAACTGTTTCTGTGGCGGTTGCAGCCAATATGAAAGATGCTTTCGTTGAGATTTACGCAGCATTTAAGGCAACAGGTAAATCCGATTTAAGAGTGGTCTACGGCTCCTCCGGAAATTTTACGACTCAGATTGTGAACGGGGCACCCTTTAGCTTATTTATCTCTGCTGATGAGTATTTTCCATTGGAGTTGTATAAAAAAGGGAAGACGGTGGATGAAGGTAGGGTTTATGCGATTGGTAAGCTTGCGCTCATTACTAAGGACTCGTCAGGTATCAAGCTTTCCAATCACAAGACAGATCTAGAGAGCGCCTTGAGAAAGGCCAACAAGATTGCCATTGCTAAACCGGATTTGGCCCCTTATGGCAAAGCTGCTATTGAGTATTTGAAAGCAGAGGGCTTATGGGGCATCGCGAAAGATAAATTAGTTTATGGCGATAACATTGGCGCAGCTACGATGTTTGTTGCTACTGGTGCAGCAGACGTTGGATTTACCGCGCTCTCACTTGCGCGGTCAGCAGCAATATCCAAAGTAACAAGCTACATTCCTCTAAGTGATGGTTTATACGAGCCGATTAAACAAAGAATGGTCTTGATTAAAGGCGCCTCGAAAGAGGCCATCGAACTGTATCAATTCATGCAGTCCCAAAAATCAAAAGATATTTTGATTAAATATGGCTATACCGCATCTAGGTAAGCCAACATCAGATTTTTGGTGTTGGAATCATTTAAAATTGTAAACATCTAATATTTAAAATTATGCCAGCACAGCACAAGTGAATCAGAATCAAAAAAAACGTTTAGCTGTTGCGCCCATGATGGAGTGGACCGACCGTCATTGTCGCTCCTTCCATCGCACGCTCACCAAAGAAGCTGTGCTCTACACGGAGATGGTCACAACGGGTGCGCTGATACATGGTGATGTTCCGCGTCACTTAGATTATTCCCAGGATCAACATCCAGTCGTATTGCAATTAGGTGGCTCAGAGCCCTCTGATCTAGCTAAAGCTGCAGAGTTGGCACAGCAGTGGGGCTATGACGAGATTGATCTCAATTGTGGTTGCCCATCAGAGCGAGTTCAACGTGGTGCTTTTGGCGCATGCCTTATGGCAGAACCCAAACTTGTTGCTGATTGTGTCAAGGCTATGAAGGCATCTGTTGATACTCCAATCACTGTGAAGCATCGTCTTGGCTTGGATAATATGGACGCCGCTCATTCAGAGCAGGACTACCAGTTTGCACTGAACTTTATTCTGTCGGTTGCAGATGCTGGCGCAAGCCAAGTCACGATTCATGCGCGCAATGCGGTGCTCAAAGGTTTATCTCCAAAAGAAAATCGCAGCAAACCACCGTTACGTTATGAGGTGGCTGCAAAGCTTCGCCTGGATGCGCAAAAGCAATTTCCAGGCCTGAAGGTTCTCCTCAATGGTGGTCTAGAAAGTAATGAGCAAATTGCCGGTCATTGGGATGATTTTGATGGCTTTATGGTGGGTAGGGCGGCCTATCATTTTCCGGCGATGTTGCTCGGTTGGGATGACTTGATTAAGACCGATGGTGAGGCTGCTGGATATCTTTTTAGCGAGACCGAGTGGCATCGCATACAGATTGCATTGGTAAAGCAGGTGCAGGCATGGTTTGACGAGTGCCAATCTAAAGGC
This sequence comes from Pseudomonadota bacterium, assembly GCA_041179045.1. Classification (GTDB taxonomy): domain Bacteria; phylum Pseudomonadota; class Gammaproteobacteria; order Burkholderiales; family Burkholderiaceae; genus Polynucleobacter. The sequence continues at coordinate 7,437 of JBEGUE010000168.1, read as the reverse complement.
AAACCTTTTTATATCGGAGCATTTACAAGGCATATCCTTGGCCTAGCCCATGGTAGGGCCGGCTCCCGTTACTGGCGCCAACGACTGTCAGACCACCACGCCTTAGCCAAAGTTCAAAGCAAAGCTGCTATTTTGGATTTCTTTATCGATGCCAGCCTTACCCTTGGGGATTGGGCTGCCTTTGAGTTTGAAGGCGCTTAGATCGGTAACTAAGCCATTTTTGACAGGGTTTTGCCTCAAAAGCTATAATCTAGGTCTTCAGTGGCGGACGTAGCTCAGTTGGTAGAGTCCCAGATTGTGATTCTGGTTGTCGCGGGTTCGAGCCCCGTCGTTCGCCCCACCGAATACTGCAGCGCCCAGAGCTCCCAATGCAAATTGAGGAGCTTTTTTATTGCCCAGTCAATTAGTCAAACTCCACAAATCAACATTCAGCCTCTATGTCAGGGCATACTTGAATCTTGTTATTTGGATTGGAACTAATTTGTACGTACCGGTAAAGACTAAATACGCTATCACCCTGGCCTGTTCTCTAGGGTGGATGGGTTTTTCTTTCTGGTATTCGCAACCCTGGTACGAAGACCTCAGTCGTGAAATAGGTCTTTATCCAGCCTATTTCTTGATCACATTTATTGCCATCATTCCTGGCTTCATGAATGCCTTTGTTGCCATGGCCTTGTTTTTAGATAAGCGGCCGAAGGTAATCTTAGATCAAAAGTATCCGCCAGTAACGATCTTGATTGCGGCGTATAACGAGGAGCACTCAGTAGCGTCCACTCTGTCTGGGATTTTTTTGCAAGACTATCCAGCAGATATCCATATCATTGTTATTAATGATGGTTCAGGTGATAAGACTGTAGATTCAGTAAAGGCCATGCAGCTTGAGCATCACAATTTAGAGCTAATTGATTTAGGCCGAAATGGCGGTAAAGCATCAGCACTAAATCATGGATTGGCGAAGTGCACTACAGATATTGTGATTTCGATTGATGCAGATAGCTATATTTTGAAAGATGGCGTACGGCATTTAGTGGGGCGATATTTATCAGATCCCATTAATACCAAAGCGGTAGCCGGAGAAATTCTGATTCGAAACTCTCGAGAAAACTGGATTACCAAGGCTCAAGAGTGGGATTACTTTTTAGGTATCGCAACCATCAAGCGCATTCAGTCTTTATTTCAGGGAACTTTGGTTGCACAAGGCGCTTTTTCGCTTTATGACCGCAAAACTTTAATTGCATTAGGTGGTTGGCCCGAGATGGTTGGCGAGGACATCGTATTGACTTGGAAGATTTTGCAAGCTGGCTATAGAGTAGGGCACGCAGAGGATGCTTTGGCGTTTACAGACTGCCCTAATACATTGCAAAAATTCGTGCAACAGAGGCGGCGTTGGTCGCGCGGCCTAATAGAGGCCTTTAAATCTAACCCTGCTATTTTATTTGCGCCGCGCTTATCGACTACCTATGTTTGGTGGAACACCATGTTCCCATTAATGGATATTGCCTTTACCTTCGGATTTATTCCCGGATTGGTGTTGGCCTGCTTTGGTATTTATTGGATTGTTGGCCCGATGACTCTTGCACTTTTGCCCATGGCATTTTTACTGAATTGGCAAATGTATTTAAGGGGCAGAGCTATGTTTCAGAGTGAGCATCTGAAGATTCGTGCAAACTTTTTAGGATTCATATTTTACGTTTTTGCTTATGGTCTGATACTGCAGCCAGCATGTGTCTATGGCTATTTTTCTGAATTATTTAATCTTCGTAAATCGTGGGGAACCAAATGAGTCGTATCCTCAAAACTGCTTGCATACTGCTTCCTATGCTCTTGTGTCATTCTCTTGCAAAAGCAGAAGAAGTCTCACCATCTAAACAGGCTGTTTCCATTCCTAATGCCTATATTGCTTCTGATAGCGAAGGCTTCTCCACCTATAAATACAATGCGGGTTATATGCCCCTGTACGAGCATGGAGAAAAATATACTGCCGTAAGTTACCAGCATAATTACTTTACTCAGGGTAATTGGAATTCCTCTGCAGAGGTCTACACCTTACTTACGAAGGCGATTAATCCTAGGACTGGTTTGGGATACAACGTCAATGTGGGTTACAACTTACAGAATGGCTACAAGTTACTAACCACTGATAGTAATTATAGTTTTCGTGTTACCGACTCAACTAAGGCGGAAGTGTTTGTTAATCGTGACCGTGTTGAGACACAAAACGCATTAAGCAATGGAATTTATTACACCTTTGGCGGTGCCAGTGTGGAGCAGCAGATTCTTGAGCGATTGAGTGCAGTGGTTATGGCGGGAAATATGTATTTTTCTGATACCAACACAAGGCCAACAGTGAAGGCAAAGCTGATTTATGACTTGATTCCTGAGTATGGTTTAACCACTCAACTACGTTATCGCCAGTATCGCGATACGAATACTAACGTTATCAATAATTACTTCAACCCAAGTGAATATAACGAAACCATGATTGCCTTTGGTGCCAGAAAGCGCATTGCCGGTTGGGTACTCAGCGGTACGGCAGGTGTGGGTAGGCAAACAGTGAATCAAGATCCAAGCACGACTACCCAGCTATATGAGTTTGCTGCCACTAGCCCAGTTGCTTCAAATGATTACTACTTTAAAACCCGGATGGGTTATGGCAAGTCAGCAGGTTTCTTGGGGCCAAATTACTTCTACCGTTACATTATGGAAGAGCTAATTTTCCCGTTTTAACTTTCAGTAAAGATATATAAAAAAAGCTCCATGATTTGAAGCTTTTGAATTATGGGGTTTTGATATTTTTTCGAGCACTGCGTGCAGACTCGGATGCTAGGTTAGACATTCTGACTGCCTCTGCTGCTGCTTCAGCTGCACGTTTTGTAGCCTCGGCCGCTTCTGCAGAAGCTTTAATAGAGGACTCCTCTGCTTGGTGTGCAACTGCCGCTGCCGCTGCGTAAGCTGCCGCCGATGCCGCTGCTGCTGCCTCAATGGCGGCCTCTGCTGAGGCTGCCGCCGCATCTGCCGCTGCTTCAGCAGCATCAATGACAAATTCAGATGCAGCTAATTTAGCAGCTCCAGCCGAGCTTTTGGCAGCTAGTAATGCCTTTTCTGAGGCAATAGCAGCGCGTTTAGCTGCTTCTAAGGCGCTTGCCGTCAGGGATTTGAGGCTGCCAATGGCCTCAGCATAGCGCTGATTAACCAACATATACCCCTGACGCAAATTAGTTACCTCAGTTTCTAGGCTGATTAACTTGGCGTAAATTTTTTCTATGTCTTCGTTCATGAGGCTTTCGGGTAATGTATTTACTTAGTATCTTGCCAGCAGGCGTGAATGGCAAGGTATTTAATCCTTCTCTATTGAGAATATAGATTCACTTTAGATCCATAATGTTGGTATGAGCTCACAGAATATAGACCCAATCTCGAAGCAGGAAAGATCCACTCAGAGTGAGTTGGAGCGACGAAATTGGGCATTATCTGCACTATCCGAGGCCGCCGCCGCCTTAGCGCGAGCGAACTCAAGTGACTTATTGGTGGCGGAAGTTTGCAATGCAATTGCATCTCAAGGCCCTTACGTTCTAGCTTGGGTTGGCAAAGCTGAGGATGATGCCAATAAATCGGTAACAGTAATCGGCGGTGCCGGATCTGCGATTGCCTATATTGAAAATATTGTGGTGAGCTGGTCTGAACAGGGTCTGACTGGTAAGGGGCCAGCAGGAATAGCAATCAGATCAGGTAAACCGAGCGTAGTTGATGACACTGAGCATGACCTTGGTTTTGCGAGTTGGCGCGAACTAGCTCACACCTTTGGCATTCGTTCGGCGATTGGCTGTCCCATTATGGATGGCGATGGGCATCCATATGGTTGTCTCATGGTGTATTCAAAGGTGCCAAGCGCCTTTCAGTCCTCAGAGATCCAGCTATTTGATAGTCTTGCTAAAGAAATTGGATTCGGGTTGCGATCGATTGATCGGCAAAAAAAGTTAGACGAGGAAATTCATAAAAAGGAACTAATTCAGGAAAAACTAGCAAATGCTTTAAAGGCAACGATTGAGGCAATGTCTAGGACGATGGAGTGGCGCGATCCATATACAGCTGGCCATCAAAAACGAGTGGCAGCTATTTCGACGGCAATTGCTCGCAAAATGGATTTAGATAATGATGCAGTTCAAGCTTTATATATGGCTGGAATGGTTCACGACATCGGCAAGATGGCGGTGCCCTCAGAAATTCTGACTAAGCCATCCCATTTAACTGAGCTAGAGATGCAGATGGTTCAGGGGCATGTTGAGTCTGGCTATCAGATCTTGAAAGACATTCCTTTTCCTTGGCCCATTGCTGAAATGGTCCGACAGCATCATGAGAGATTAGATGGTAGCGGTTATCCGAGAGGCCTGAAAGGCGAAGAAATTAGTCTGCAGGCGCGTATTTTGGCAGTTGCCGATACGATTGAGGCAATGGCCACCCATCGTCCATATCGTCCGGCACGAGGTTTGACTGCCGCAATGGATGAAATCCGAGTTGAGGCAGGAGTTAAATTAGATGCAAAGGTGGTTGATGCAGCCTATGAATTAATGGACGATAACAATACTTTGCAAAAATTAATTGAAACTCAATAATTAATGATCTTAGCGGCTTTTCTCTATGCAACTGCTTTTTGCCTGCAGACTGCAGCTGCTGCTTATGCCATTAATTTATTCTTTCGTGCCCGCGCCTATCGTTTAGCCTGTGGCTCCCTCGCTTTGGCTCTGGGTCTGATGATGGGAAGGTGTATCTCCCCGCTACTTCATGTTCTAAATAACGGCCACGTTAATCTGGTTGATGCTTGGCTCTCCATTCCCATTTCGCTACTCTTGATGTTGGGCATGCTTCAGTTTAAGAAACTGCTGATTGAACTTGAGGGCCAGCAATTTTTATTGGAAGAGTATTCCAAAGTGGATTCACTCACCACAGCAACTAGCCGACCAGAAACTTTTGCTAGAGCGGGTATCGAGATTGAGCGTAGTTTTCGAAATAAGCAATGCGTAGCATTCTTGATGATCGATATTGATCACTTCAAGATTGTTAACGATACCTATGGCCATCCCGCAGGAGACCTTACGCTCACCAACTTGGTGAACTTATGCCAAGCCGAGTTGCGTGCAATTGATATCTTAGGGCGGGTGGGGGGCGAAGAGTTTTTATTAGTCTTACCGGCAACTAATCTAAGCCAAGCTACTGAAGTTGCTGAGCGTTTACGTAAAAAAGTTTCACAAAAACCCTGCGCTAGTTGGGGTGAGCATCAAATTCCAATCACCATCAGCATTGGTGTTGCTGTTTTTGACCCCAGCATAGACAAAAATCATATATCTAAAGAAATTACTCAGAAATACTATGAGGCTTGTGATCATGCAATGTACCGAGCTAAAGCGGCTGGCAGAAATCAAGTCTGCGTAGAGCAGACCCAGTAATTTCTGACTAGAATAGGGCTCTTTTTAGACTTTTTCTCTAAGCGCCTTTCAATGAAAAAATTCGACTTTCTCTCCATTCTCTTCGGCTTATTACTCTCTGTTATTGCGTTGTATTTCATGTTGAGACCATCAGCTGCCACCAGCGCACCTGTGTCGACCATTCCCACAGTTAAGGTTGGCAATGTCTCCTGGGATCAAACTGAGATGACCATTGCCGATATGAAAACATTTGCGACTGCTACCGGCTTTGTGAGTCAAGCTGAGAAAAATGGTGGTGGACTCAATTACGAATCTGGTTTTGTTAAGAAACCTGGCTGGACTTGGAAAACCCCCTACGGCGTTCCCGCAAAAGATGCTGAGCCCGCAGTGCATCTCAATCAATCTGAAGCTGCATCTGCCTGTCGTTATTTTGGCAAACGTTTGCCTACTGAAGCGGAGTGGATCTCTGCGGCATTTGTAGAGCAACGCACTAATCCACCAGTTGGATACACAAAGGGAGAGCGCTATCCGTTTCCGGGTGGTAGCACCCCTACGGTTTCTCATTGCTTAAGTGGCTGTGGTGACTACAAAGGCGTTGCTCCAGCAGGCGCATTAAATCGAGGCACTGGTCATGTCCCCACAGGCGCTACAAAGCCTGGTGTCAATGGCCTCTTCGATATGGGCGGCAATGTGTGGGAGTGGACGGCTACTGAGCGTAACGGCGGCTATATTACCCGTGGCGCTTCATGGTGGTATGGCCCTGAGAGACAAAAAGAGTCTGATGTCGAGTCTAAGCCAGCAGATATTGGAGTCGTTTACATTGGATTTCGGTGTGTGGCTGATGCCGTGAAACAATAAGGAATGACCGCCCCCGTAATTGATCCATCCGCTATTGAAATTACCCCTGAATACCAAGAGGTAATCGATGCCATTGAGCGTCATGACCCTTATATCTTTGTAAGCGGTAAAGCAGGCACCGGTAAAACCACTTTAATTGGCTATCTGCGTGAGCATATTCATGGCAACGTAGTGGTAGTTGCACCAACGGGCGTAGCTGCATTACAGGTAAAAGGCGTCACGATTCACTCCTTCTTTCGCTTGCCACCGCGCTTGATCTTCCCAGAGGAGGATATTAAGCCTCTAAAAGATAAGCGACTGTACAAAGATATCCGCCTACTCATCATTGATGAGATCTCGATGGTCAGAGTAGATGTAGTCGATGCAATTGATCTATTCCTACGCGCTAACGGACCCCAGAAGAGTGAGCCCTTCGGTGGCATACAGGTCATGTTTGTCGGTGACTTGTTTCAGTTACCGCCGGTGGTATCTCAAGCGGATATGCAAGTACTCTCGGAGCGCGGTTACGAAGGTCCTTACTTCTTTTGCGCTAATGTGCTGCACCGCAAAGATGTCACGATGGTGGAGCTGTCTAAGATCTTCCGCCAAAAAGACGTGCACTTTGCAGGCTTACTCAATCAGATCCGCATCAATCAAGATATTGAAGAGGCGCTCAATACCTTAAATACTGTTTGCTATGAGACCAAAAAAGAAGTTGATGAGCAAACCATTACGCTAACCACGACTAATGCCCGTGCAGACCAAATTAATGGCGCCGGATTACGGGCACTCACCACCGATGCCAAAGTGTATATGGGCAATAGCACGGGTAAGTTCAATGTAGATGATCGCAATCTGCCATCACCTAATCAGCTCACTCTCAAGGTAGGCGCAAAGGTCATGTTTACGGCAACCGATAGCAATTTTCCGAAGCGCTGGGTGAATGGCACTATTGGCGTCGTTCGCGAACTGCTGCCCAATACTGTGAAGGTCATGGTGCAAAACGGCCCTTACTCAAATACGGTTGAAGTCAAAGGGCATCAGTGGGAGTCCTATCGCTATGACCATGACATGATGTCTGGCAAGATTTCACCAAACATCATTGGCACCTTTGTGCAGATCCCGCTAATGCTAGCTTGGGCTGTCACCATCCATAAGAGTCAGGGTAAAACCCTCG
>JBEGUE010000167.1:0-3182 GCA_041179045.1 Pseudomonadota bacterium | reverse complement strand
AAGGTATTCATTAAAAGCATAGTGATAGTCATAGGACCTACGCCACCGGGGACAGGTGTGATCCAACCAGCAACGTATTGAACGGCATCGAAATCCACATCGCCACAGAGTTTCCCATCAGGCATGCGATTGATGCCCACATCAATGACTACGGCGCCATTTTTGACCATATCGCCGGTAATCATTTTAGGCTTACCAGTAGCAACGACCAAGATATCCGCATCTTTAGTGTGGTGCGCTAAGTCACGAGTCTTGCTATTGCAAATAGTGACTGTTGCACCCGCTTGTAGCAAGAGCATGGCCATCGGTTTGCCAACAATATTAGAGGCGCCCACGATCACGGCGCGTGCCCCACGGATTGGGTAATCAATACTCTCTAAGATCTTCATGCAGCCATAAGGAGTGCAGGGCTTGAATTCAGGCTGACCCACCATCAAGGCACCAGCGTTAGCTACGTGAAAACCATCCACATCCTTTGCTGGTGCAATTGCCTCAAGCACGCGCTCTGCTGCAATATGCTCAGGAAGGGGGAGTTGAACTAATATTCCGTGAATAGCTGGATCAGCATTGAGAGTGGCAATACGAGCAAGCAACTCTTCTTCGCCCAACTCTACCGAATAGCGCTCAAGCACAGAGTGAAAGCCAACGTCCTCACAAGCTTTTACTTTATTTCTGACATAAACCTGGCTGGCGGGATTTTCGCCCACAACGATAACTGCTAACCCTGGCCTTACACCTTTGGCGGTAACAATTGCTCCGCGTGCAGCTATTTCAGTGCGTAATTTTTTGGATAGGGCGACACCATCGAGTAACTGTGCAGGCATAAAAATTAATTGGGTTGTGGATCAGAAAGGGCTAGACGGAGAAGATCTGCAACAGTATTCACATTGAGCTTTTCCATGATATTCGCACGATGAGCTTCTACAGTTTTGATTGAGATGCTCAGGTCATCGGCGATTTGTTTATTTAGGCGACCGGCCACGATTCGCTCCAGCACTTGGCGTTCACGCCCAGTGAGTTTACTTAAGAGGCTTTGGGTGGTCTTGCGCTGGCTTGCTTGAGAGTAGTCAACTCGCGCTTTCGCAAGCATTCGATCTACTAAGCCGCAGAGATCATTTTCTTTGAATGGTTTTTCGATAAAGTCCACCGCACCACGCTTCATGGTGGAGACTGCCATCGACACATCACCGTGACCAGTAATAAAGGCAACTGGCATAGGCAAGTTTTCACTAATTAGGCGCTCTTGCAATTCAAGTCCCGACATGCCGGACATGCGGACATCTAGAATTGCGCAAGAGATGGTTGATTTATCGGTACTTTGGAGTGACTGTAAGAAACGTTCAGCACTTGCATGACATCGAACAACATAGCCATTGCTTTCGAGTAGCCAGGTCAGGGAGTCACGGACCGCCTCATCGTCATCTACAACATAAACCACTTCAGCTTGATTGGGTTTGGTAGCAGTACTGATATTCATATTAGCTCTCGCGGTGAACCTAAAAAATACTTAAATTAAATACTGTCCTCAGAGCCAGGTGACTCTAGGGGTAATAATATTGTAAAGGTGCAGCCCGATAGCTTTGTATGCTCAGCATCCATCAGATTGGTTGCCCAAAGTCGGCCCTGATGGGACTCGATCACAGATCGACAGATATTCAGTCCCATGCCCATACCATCACTTTTGGTGCTGAAAAAGGGCTCAAACATGCGTTCAATCACTGATTCGGCGATTCCGGCCCCTGTATCCCTTACCTGAATGCGCAACATAGCGGGAAAGGTGCTGGTGTCTAAATCTGCTGAAATCTGCAAAGGGGGAGCCGACCAGCGCGAGGAAAGGGGGTAAACCTCCCTCATACTATCTAGAGAGTTTTTCAGTAGATTGACCAAAACCTGCAGAATTAAGACTGGATCTAAGTCGATTGCAGGAAGGTTTTCAGCAATTTTAGTATTGATGCTCAAACGATGGCGATGGGCTTCAATTTCAACCAACCCAACGGCATCATGAATAATCTCAGAAATATCGCAAGGCTTTCTTTGTGGTTCACTGCGTTTTACAAAGCCTTTAATGCGCTGAATGATCGTACCTGCGCGATGAGCCTGATCGGATGCTTTTTCTAGTGCAGGAAGAATATCTTTTTGTAAGGCGGGATCAAGTTGACCCTGTAAACGCTTTGCTACACCCATGCAATAGTTCGAAATGGCAGCAAGCGGTTGATTTAATTCATGAGCTAGAGATGAGGCCATTTCTCCCATGGTGGTTAAGCGGCTGGTAAATTGCATCCGCTCTTCCTGTTGTCGAGCTAAGTCATCTGCTTCGACGCGCATCGTAATATCCGTGGCAATTAATAATTGTGCCAAGTGACCATCTACCCACGGGACAAAACGTCTGCGAACCTCATACCATTTTGAAATTCCGGATGCCTCATCTAGCAATTGAATTTCTTCTGATTCAGTCTCTTGGTAAGGTGATGAAGACGCAATGCCTTCAGCAAGACTTTGCGTGATGTTTTCATTAATGTCGTTGCCGGCTAATTCGAAATGGCCTTTAGCGGTGTTACCAAAGCGCTCACGATAGAAGCGATTGGTAAATAATAGTTCACCAGTCTCATTTGATACTACTGAAACTGCAGCATCAAGGCCTTCTAGTACAGCAACAAATCGTTCTTGTGAGGCTGCTAACTCTTCTCGAATTTTCTTAGGCTCTGAGATATCAATTAACGAAGTGACCCAGCCAGTTTGTTGACCCTTTTCACTTATCAGGGGCGCAATAAATGTACGCGTCTGAATAACCGATCCATCTCTATGAAGAATTGAGCCCTCAATCCCTATGGTCCTTTCCTCACTCATTGCTATTTTGAGGGCCTTATTCATCTTATCGGTCAGCTCATTTTTCTGGCCTTCAGGCCAGAAGGCAAAAGGGGGGCTCAGTCCGATGAGCTCTTCTGCAGACCACCCAGTCATCTCACAAAAAGCCGGATTCACATACGTGATCACTCTATTCATGTCATGCGCACGAATTCCCACTGGAGTGGAATTCTCCATCGCACGACGGAAATTGGTTTCTGCCCGAAGATTTGCTTCGGCCTCTTGCCTTACCTGCATCTGCTTCAAAACAGACCATAAACTCCAGATCACAAATGCGCTCAAGCCAAGCACAACACCGATTAACATCCTAAATGTCA
>JBEGUE010000166.1:0-11810 GCA_041179045.1 Pseudomonadota bacterium | reverse complement strand
ACAACTTTATTGCCCACTACTAATAAGCGATGTTCGTCACCGATGATGTGTCGCTCTACCAACACTTCACTACCTTCGTTAATGGCAACAGCGTACGCCGCTTCAATTTCTTGCTGGGTACAGAGGTTGATAAAGACACCACGACCATGGTTGCCATCAATTGGCTTTACGACTACTGGTAAGCCAATATCTTGTGCGGCTTCCCAAGCGTCATCTGGACTAGTAACTGTTCTACCCTCTGGCGTAGGTACGCCAGCGCTAGCGAGTAAGCTCTTGGTAAGGTCTTTATCGCGCGAGATAGTTTCTGCAATAGCACTGGTTTGATCTGTTTCTGCAGTCCAAATCCGTCTTTGTTTAGAGCCGTAACCCAGCTGCACCAAATTGCCACTAGATAGCCTAATGTAAGGAATTTCTCGTGCAGTTGCAGCGTTGACGATGCACGCAGTACTCGGACCAAGGCAGAGATCATCGCTTAAATCGCGAAGGTCTTCAATGATCTGCTCTCTTTGCGCAATAGCATCCCCATTATCTTTAATTAAGGTGAGGAGAAGATCACGTGCGAATTTAAAGGCCTGCAATGTAACAGCCTCTTCAGTGGCGCTCACAATGACTTTATATACGCCTCGGCGGCCACCGTCACGAGCTCTGCCAAAGCCGCCTGCGATGCCAGCCAAGTTCTGCAGTTCAATGGTGAGGTGTTCAAGAATATGACCAGGCCAAGTTCCTTCTTCAACGCGCTTTAAAAATCCACCCGGCTCTCCATAGCTGCAACGATGCTCATGCAGGCTGGGAAGGCACTTACTCAGGCGATCGTAGAAGCCGGGGATTAGATCGGATGGATAGTCTTCCAGATCGCCAATATCAATCAATACCTCAAGCGCTGGGTTGTAGCTCCACATATTGGGGCCACGAAGATGTCTATGGCTCAGGATTTCAATGGTTTTATCTAGTAATTGGGGCATATGTGGAGCGGGGGATCACAGCGCCATCATGGGAAATGAGGGCGGAGATGTCTCAGACTGTCTCTCTGGTTCTAATAATTATTGAAAATCCACAAAATTAGCAAAAATGCGTAAAAAATGCTGCTTTGTCAATTTAACGGCTTTCTACCCACTAAAGTTGACAGTATTACCAAATCTAAAAAAACCTAGCTCCACTATACTTTTAAGATTAATGAAGCCTGAAATTTCCCCATCCGTCCCCACTTCGCCTAGTCATTGGGCTAGCGTTTTAGAGGCTTCTCAATCCCCAGTAAAAGACCTTAGCTCCATACTGGCATGGGTTGAGCTTGATCTTGATGGTCAAATGCGCTTTGAGAAAAGTCTGCTTTGCTTGATTCCTACGGGTCTATTTTGGAGTGATGGTGTTCGCTCAGAATTCTGGCCGATTAGCTCTGGAGCTCATCTTTTGCATGGTGATCATGCCGGAGTAGGGCATCTCAAACTGGAGTCTGAGACTAGTCTGCTACGACTTTGGTACTTCACTTTGGCAGTTAATCCTCAAGTATTGCGCCTACAGAGTAGTTTTAGGCAGTTAATCAGGGGTGACCAGCTTAGCAATGAGCCAGAGGCTTCTGAATACGATAAGCAAGTTTGTCCGGTGTGTTTGAGTCCCAAGCCTGCCAATTCAGACGCTTGCCCAACGTGCGATCCAGAGGAGGATGCCCCTCCATCGACTTGGACTTTATTTAAGTTGTGGCGCTTTGCACGCCCCTATAAAAAACAGCTCTTACTGGGTTTTGTCCTGACTTTACTGTCAACCGGTGCCACTCTGATTCCACCTTATTTGACGATGCCCTTGATGGACCATGTGTTGATTCCATATGAAAAAGGTAATCCGATTGATTTTGATTTAGCAGCCAAGTACCTGCTTGCCCTTTTTGCTGCAGCGATTGTTGCTTGGGGCCTCGGTTGGTGGAAAACCTATTTACTTGCTTTGGTGAGTGAGCGCATCGGCGCAGATCTACGTAATACGACTTTTGAGCATTTACTCAAATTGTCCTTAGAGTATTTTGGTGGCAAAAGAACTGGCGACTTAATTGCACGCATTGGCGCTGAAACAGACCGCATCTGCGTATTTTTATCTTTATACGCTTTGGATTTTGCAACCGACGTCATCATGATTACGATGACGGCAGCAATTTTGGTATCAATTGATCCTTTGCTGGCCCTAGTCACTTTGGCGCCATTGCCATTTATCGTCTGGATGATCCATGTGGTGCGCGATAAGTTGCGATTTGGTTTTGAAAAGATTGATCGTGTTTGGTCTGAAGTAACCAATATTTTGGCTGATACGATTCCAGGGATTCGGGTAGTTAAAGCATTTGCGCAAGAAGATCGTGAGCTCAAACGCTTTGTCGATTCCAATAAACACAATTTACAAATCAATGATCGCGTCAACCGCGTATGGGGATTGTTTTCCCCAACGGTAACGCTGTTAACCGAAACTGGCCTCTTAGTCGTGTGGGGTTTTGGTATTTGGCAGGTTGCACATCAAAAGGTTACCGTTGGTGTGTTGATTGCATTCCTTGCTTATATCGGACGTTTTTACATTCGCCTAGATTCAATGAGTCGCATCGTTTCACATACGCAAAAAGCCGCGGCTGGGGCTAAGCGCATTTTTGATATTTTGGATCACGTCTCGAGTGTTCCTGAGCCGATTAATCCAGCACCTTTGGGCGCAGTAAAGGGTCATATCTCTGTACGGGGCGTGGGTTTCCGCTATGGTAACCGTGCTGTTTCTAAAGGGATTGATTTGGATATTGCTCCCGGAGAAATGATTGGCTTAGTGGGCCATAGTGGCTCCGGTAAGAGCACGCTGGTGAATTTGATTTGCCGCTTCTATGACGTGAGTACTGGTTCGATTGCCTTGGATGGGCGCGATATTCGTAGCATCAAAATTGCTGACTATCGCAAGCGTATTGGTTTAGTTTTGCAAGAGCCATTTCTATTCTTTGGCACGATTGCAGAAAATATTGCTTACGGAAAACCGGACGCCACTCGTGAAGAAATTATTGAAGCAGCCCGAGCTGCACATGCGCATGAATTTATTCTTCGACTACCGCTTGGTTATGACTCATTAGTAGGTGAGCGTGGCCAATCCCTATCGGGTGGTGAGCGTCAACGTATTTCGATTGCACGTGCCCTGTTGATTAATCCAAGTATTCTGATCTTGGATGAAGCCACCTCATCTGTAGATACCACTACTGAAAAAGAAATTCAGCGCGCTTTAGATAATTTGGTGAAGGGTCGCACTACGATTGCGATTGCCCATCGTCTCTCTACTTTAAGAAAAGCAGATCGCCTGGTCGTGCTTGATAAAGGTGAGATTGTGGAAATTGGTTCGCATGACGAGTTAATGGATGCGCAGGGCGCTTACTACGCTTTGTATCAAGCTCAATTGCGCCATGCCGCAGAGTTGGTTGAAGGTGGCGCCATTGGTGAAAGCATTGATGAGGGTGAGCGCAAGCCTGAGGGCTTGCAAGCCATTGCTAAAGAAACTGGGGGCGGGGTATGAGCCAGCATCAAAAGACATGCACTTTAGAGCGTGATTCCCTTGGTCGACTAGTGTTTACTGATGCAATTGGAACTCGTCATGTTGGCGTCTATCCAGTAAGAGCATTCCCGATTACTGCGCCGAGAGCCGGAATCTCGCTCATGGATCAGTCGGGTAAGGAGTTGTGTTGGTTTGATAACGCGAACGCCATACCCGCAGGCGAGTTAGTTCTGATTGAGGAAGAATTGGCTGCCCGTGAGTTCATGCCGGTGATTGAAAAAATCACTCAGGTATCTACTTTTGCTACTCCGAGTATTTGGGATATCGAAACTGATCGCGGCTCCACCAGAATTCGCCTCAAGGGCGAGGAAGATATTCGTCGGATTGCCGGTAATACGCTTCTCATTGCGGACTCCAATGGCCTGCAATTTTTGATTAAAGATTCCACTCAACTGGATAAAATCAGCAAGAAACTATTGGATCGATTCCGCTAGTTAAGCATTCTGCAGAGGGCTTACTAGGGTTATTACTTAGGAGTTAGTGTTAGCCCTAACTACCCATTTGATAATTATTGATGGCAATCAAGTGTTCGCGACTCAGCTTGGATAAAAATCTCCACATAACAAATAGAAGCCAAAGTAATATTGGTATTCAAATTTTTTTTGGAGGAGCGTTCATGAAGATGAAGTTAAAAGGGGCTTTGATTTCCACCGCATTAGCCCTCGGTGCTGCTGCTGTTTCACCTGCTTTTGCTGCTTGGGAACCTACCAAGCCAGTTGAGTTCATCATTCCTGCCGGTCCTGGCGGTGGTGCTGACCAAATGGCTCGTATGATCCAAGGCATCATCACAAAAAATAACCTAATGAAGCAGGCTGTCATTCCAGTAAATAAATCTGCTGGTGCTGGTGCTGAAGGCTTCTTGGCAATGAAAGAAGCCAAGGGCGATCCAAATAAGATCGTCATTACCCTCTCAAACTTGTTCACAACGCCTTTGGCAACTGGTGTTCCATTTAACTGGAAAGACATTACTCCAGTAGCTATGTTGGCCTTAGACCAGTTTGTATTGTGGGATAACGCAGACAAGCCATACAAAACAGCCAAAGAGTATATCGATGCGGCTAAAGCAGCTGGCCCAGGTAAATTCAAAATGGGTGGTACTGGTTCTAAGCAAGAAGACCAAATCATTACTGTTGCCCTTGAAAAAGCAACTGGTGCTAAGTTCACTTACATCCCATTCAAAGGGGGTGGCGACGTTGCTGTTCAGCTCGTAGGTAATCACATTGATTCTTCTGTGAATAACCCAATCGAAGCGGTTGCTCAATGGCGTGCTAACAAATTACGTGCTTTGTGCGTATTTGATGACACACGCATGCCTTACAAAGAGAAGATCACTGCCACACAATCTTGGTATGACGTTCCAACTTGTAAAGAGTCCGGAGTTTCAACTGACTACGTGATGTTGCGCGGTATTTTCATGGCTCCAGGCGTTA
The DNA here is from genome assembly GCA_041179045.1 of Pseudomonadota bacterium. Taxonomy (GTDB): domain Bacteria; phylum Pseudomonadota; class Gammaproteobacteria; order Burkholderiales; family Burkholderiaceae; genus Polynucleobacter. Next base: position 6,825 of record JBEGUE010000166.1, on the reverse strand, counting down.
CTCAAGAGCAGATTGATTACTACATCGGTGTGTTCAAAAAAGTATTGCAGACACCTGAGTGGAAGAAGTTCATGGCCGATGGTGCATTTAATCAAACATTCATGACTGGTAAAGAATTTGTTAACTGGTTGACCTTGAATGAGGTGCTTCATAAGCAGTTAATGACTGAAGCAGGTTTCTTAGCTAAGTAATTTCTGTATATAAGATGGGGCCTCTGCGAGGAGGCCCCATTTTTTTGAATACAAAACGCAGTAGCAGTGAGCATTAAACGCAAAGCAGTATTAATTAACCATTTATTAGCGAACGAAGCACATGTCTGAAAATACAAATAATTCAAATCAAGAGTCTATGATCAGCGTCAGGATGATGGATATCGTCACTGCGCTCTTATTTATTGCCGTGGGCCTAGTGGTCATGGTGGGAAGTATTAAGTTAGGCGCCAGTTGGGGCAGCGACGGTCCTGAGGCCGGCTATTTCCCTTTCTACATTAGCTTAATCATTTTGCTCTCTAGCTCGGTGACACTCTATCAAGCGGTAGTGGTTGACGCCAAGAAGGATACGGAAACATTTGTTGATAAAGAATCCTTTAAGCAGGTGATGGCAGTTTTATTACCAGCGATTGTGTTTGTTTTTGGAGTGCAGTTGATCGGTATTTATGTATCTTCTGTTATCTATATCGCCGTCTTTATGGTGTGGCTTGGCAAATATCCACTATGGAAAGCAGCAGCGGTTTCTGTAGGTGTGAGTGTGGCCTTGTACCTGATGTTTGAGTACTGGTTCCAAGTTCCATTGCCACATGGCTCCTGGATCAATCCGCTTGAGTTCATTGGCGTGCAGTAAAAAGAATAACTATTAAAAAAGATTAGAAAAGAAGGAGTTCAAGTTGGAAGAAATTAATGCTCTATTCAGCGGCTTTGCCGTTGCAATGACACCCTTTAACCTGCTGTTAATGATCGTTGGTGTAACACTCGGCGTGATTATTGGCGTATTGCCAGGTTTAGGTGGCGCTAATGGAATTGCGATTCTGTTGCCATTGACCTTCACAATGCCGCCAACTTCAGCAATCATCATGCTCTCTTGTATTTACTGGGGTGCGTTATTTGGCGGTGCGATTACATCCATTCTGTTTAATATTCCTGGCGAACCTTGGTCTGTTGCGACAACCTTTGACGGTTATCCAATGGCTCGTGAAGGTAAAGCTGGCGAAGCCTTAACAGCAGCGTTCACATCTTCATTTGTTGGTGCGTTCTTTGCGATTGTGATGATTACCTTCTTGGCGCCACTAGTCGCTAAGTTTGCTCTGCAATTTGGTCCACCGGAATTCTTCTCGGTGTACTTGCTTACCTTCTGCAGCTTCGTGGGTATGAACAAGGGATCACCATTTAAGACGATCTCCGCCATGATGTTGGGCTTTGCTCTAGCTTCAGTTGGTATGGATACAGTGACAGGTCAATTACGTTTGACATTCGGAAGTCACGAATTGATGCGTGGTTTTGACTTCTTGATCGCCGTGATTGGTTTGTTCGGTATCGGTGAGATTCTGTTGTCAATGGAGGAAGGCCTTGAGTTCAAGGGTGCTGCTGCGAAGATTCGTCGTCAGGTGGTTCTCGAGACTTGGGCGAAGTTGCCAAAGTATTGGGCTACAACACTACGCAGCTGTTTGATTGGTTGCTGGATGGGTATTACCCCAGGTGGTGCAACTCCAGCTTCTTTCATGGCCTACGGTGTTGCTAAGCGCGTATCCAAGAAGGGTGAGAACTTCGGTAAGGGCGAGATGGAGGGTATTGTTGCTCCAGAGACTGCAGCCCATGCTGCAGGTACAGCTGCATTGCTCCCAATGTTGTCATTAGGTATCCCAGGTTCACCAACAGCAGCTGTATTGCTTGGCGGCTTGTTGATCTGGGGTCTACAACCAGGACCATTGCTCTTCGTTGAGAAGCCAGACTTCGTTTGGGGCTTGATCGCTAGTATGTACTTGGGTAACTTGGCAGGCTTGTTTGTTGTATTAACTTGCGTTCCATTGTTTGCCTCAATCTTGAGAATTCCGTTCTCTATCATCGCTCCAGTCATTATTGTGATTTGTGCAGTTGGTGCCTACACCGTGCACAACGCCACCTTTGACGTTTGGTTGATGTTGGGCTTTGGCTTACTCGGCTACATCTTTAAGAAACTCGACTATCCAATGGCGCCAATGGTCTTGGCTTTGGTATTGGGTGACCGTGCGGAAGATTCATTCCGTCAGTCCATGTTGATCTCTCAAGGTAGCGTTGATGTGTTCTTCTCAAACTACTTAGTAGCTGGTATTACAACGCTTGCTTTAGTTCTCCTGTTCTGGCCATTGATTGGCAAGTTCACAGGCAAGAAAAAAGCTGCTGCAGCCTAAGTTGAAGAAGTAAAAATACCGCTCAATCTAGTCAAAAACAAAAATTGAGCAAATAAAAGGGGGCGCAAGCCCCCTTTTTCTATTGAAGAAAAAATTCCGATAAAATCTCGACATCATGAATTTCCGCAAAAACCGCCTCATTCACTGGATTGCTGCTTTCGCAATCGCCATGAGTGCGCTTGCGCCAGCAGTTTCTCAAGCGGTATCGCTTGCAAAACATGGCCAAGGTTTTGCAATGGAGATTTGTGCGGCAGATGGCACAAAGTCACAAATTAGCGTTCAGAGCTTTGAGCAAACAGAATTGGCTGAGTCAGTTCAGCCATGTCCGTATTGCATTACTCACACAGCCATCACACCAGCTTTCAATACCAATCTCACTTTCCAGGCGCCGCAAACACTTGCTTTGCTGCCCCAGCTTTTCTATCAATCACCTAAGCCACTCGCTGTTTGGGTAACCCCACCTTCAGCTGCACCCCCTACACAAGCCTAAATCTTTAGGGCATAGCCTAGCTATGCGTTAGGCAACACCATGTTGCCGTAATCTTGTGTGGAGTAGTCATGTTTTTAATTCAAACGAATTGGCCTTTTTTAAGGCGAATCTCACTATTTATGTGTGCAGCTATCTTCATTGCTTCAAATGCTATTGCTCATCCCCAAACTGAAGCGGAGTCTCAGGAGAAGATCAAAGCGTTGATTTCCAAGACGTTTGATCAGCCTAATCTGAAAGTGCAAACTACCCCAATCGTTATTGAGGGAAAAGTTGCGATTGCAGATTGGACTCAAGGTCAAAAGGGTGGCCGGGCACTTCTCAGAAGAAAGCATGCTGATTGGGAAATTATCGCTTGTGGTGGTGCAGGGTTTAAAGATTCAAGTTCTATTGCGGCAGCTGGCATTTCCAAGGGGATTGCTCAAAACATTACTGCAAAACTCAGTACTGCAGAAGCATCGCTATCTGCACAAAAAATTAAACAACTGGATTCATTTGATGGTGTCGTGACTATGGGCCACGGTATGCAGCATGGATCTGATTCAAAACATTAATTTGAGGTTAAAAATGAAACTATGTAAAACAAAATTAGCACTTGCTGCCTCACTCATCGTAGCCGCCAATGCGTATGCTCAAAGCTTGCCAAATGTAATCGTTACAGCTAAGCCAGACGTAGCGGAAATTGAGATTGATAAGTTTTCAAGTGTATCTGCTGTTATTACTGATGACACAATCCGTGATTTACATGCCGCGGATTTAGCTTCTGCATTGCGTAATACTCCTGGAACGCAAATTTCAAGATACAACCCAGTTGGCTCGTTTGGTGGCGATGAGGGAGGCTCCATTTTCATTCGAGGTATGGGATTGAGTCGCCCGGGTAGTGAGATCAAAACTTATATTGATAATGTTCCGATGTATATGCCGATCTGGAATCATGCTGTCCTAGATCTATTGCCAGTAAATGGCATGAAAAATATTACTATATTCAAAAGTCCCCAACCCCAGGTTACTGGTAATAACTTTGCATCTATTAACCTAACCACAAAAACTGCTGGACCAGAAAATGGTGTTTCAGGTAATGCTCGCATTTCTTATGGTTCATACAACACGGTTATCGAGCAAGTTGATATGGTTGGTCGTAGCGATGATATTGACTACTCTCTTGCGCAAGGTTATTCAAAGTCAGATGGTCATAGAACCAATGCTAGCGGTCAATTAGCCAATATCATGGGCGGCTTAGGTATGAAGATTAACCAAAATTGGTCGGCTAGTGTAAGTGGAATGGCATTAAATAACTCAGTAAAAGATCCCGGTAGCAATCTTTCGGCATCGCCTTCTGTAGCGCCAACTTACGATACTGCGGCGCAAATGGTTACGGCTGTTCTCAAGCATTCTTATGATCTTGTAGAAGGTGAGTTTCGTGTTTACTCCAATACAGGAAAAGGCAACCTTAATAATTCAGCCGACTGGGGAACAGAAGATCAGCCCTTTACAATGCAAGGTTTCCGATGGAAAGAGAGCATTACTCCTTGGCAAAATGGAACATTATTGCTGGGGCTTGATTATGACTCTTCCTATGGAAGTATCACTCAAACTAACGTAGCCAAGACAAGCACGGCAAAAACAACGTTGCCTACATTTAAGATGACTTCGCCATACGTTGGATTAAGTCATAACTTACTATTAAATAGTGCTTGGTCGCTAGTCCCATCTGCTGGCATTCGAACATACCAAAATAATTACTATGCTTCTAAGGCGGCACCATATGGCGGTGTTTCTTTGATCTCGGACAAGGTTACCGTATTTGCAAATGCCTCAAAGGGTATAAATTATCCTGGAATGGAGGGGCCTGCATTAACGGCAGCAGTTTTAACAAACACTGGAGGGTTTGTAAATTTCTCCGATACTTGGAAACAACTATCTCCGGAAGAAAATAATCATCTAGAAGTTGGCACGAAAATTTTCCCGGATAAAAAATCACGTATTGATTTGAGTTTGTTTCAAGATACCATTTCAAATAGGTATGGATTCTCATTTGCCAACGCTGCTTGGTTTAATTATGGAAAGTACACTATGCAAGGTGTTGAGTTATCTGGCCAGCGTGAGATTATTCCTGAGTTGACAGTATTCGGTGGCTGGACTTATTTGAATAATGACAGCACTACGAATCTACCCTATGCACCACAAAATGCGTTTAATGCTGCTATCACTGGTTATGTAGGGAAATTCAGGTTGTCTGTAGATGGTCAATATCAAACAACATTCTATGGTCAAAATCTAAATCGCAATGGCAGTTCCAATACTCAAAGAATGGATGGTTACACTGTTGCCAATGCACGAATTTCTTACCCAATCCCTGAGTTAGGAAAAAAAGGTGAGGTTTTTGTGATGGTCGAAAACATATTCAATCAGCAATACAGCTATCGCCAGGGATATCCAATGCCAGGCACATGGGGGTCGGTCGGCCTATCTACAAGCTTTAACTAATTATTTATTTAGATAGTTTTTTATAAAAAAGGGGTGTCATCATGTTTTCAAAATCACTAAAAGCCGGAGTTATGACTTTATTGACAAGCTTATCTTTGTCAGTATTTGCCGGTGCTAACGATCCACTCTTCATCAACCTCTCAACTGATGAATTACATCGTTCTACGATGGCTATTAACTTTGGCAAGCATCATTCTGCCAATGGCCATCCATTGACTATTTTCTTAAATGACAAGGCAGTGATGATAGGTGTAAAGGCTGGAGCTACCAAGTTTACCGATCAGCAGCAGGCTTTATCTGAAGTAATTTCTAGCGGTGCCTTGGTCATCATGTGCCCAATGTGCTTAAAGCAAGCTGGTTTTACTGAAGCTGATTTGATCGCTGGGGTAAGGATAGGTAGCCCTAAGGTAACTGGTGATGCCCTGTTTAAGGATGGCACTAAGACAATGAGTTGGTAGTAGAGTAAGAGAATAAAAACCTCATCTATGATGAGAACTAAAGATTAACTAAGGAGATTTATAAATGAAATGTAATACATTATCAAATGCATTATTGATTGTTGCTGTCGGTTTTGGTTTGACTGGTTTAGTACAAGCCCAAAACGCTAAAGTTGGTAGCGTTCAGATTGAAAACGCTTATACGCGTGCAACAGTACCTGGCCAGCAAGTCGCTGGCGGCTTTATGAAGATTGAAAACAAAGGTGCTGCCGATCAATTAATCTCCGCAAGCTCACCAGTATCAGGTGAGGTTCAGCTTCACGAGATGGCAATGGACGGTAATGTAATGAAAATGCGTCAGGTAAAAGATATTGCTGTACCAGCTGGTGGTGCGGTTGAGTTGAAGCCAGGTGGCTTGCATTTAATGTTCATGAATATCAAAGCACCTTTGACTGCCGGTGAGACTGTTCCAGTCAAACTCAAGTTTGCTAAAGCGGGTGAGGTAGAGGTAAAGATGCCTGTGAATGCTATGGGTGCTCATGGTGCTGGTCATGGTGGAGCAATGAAGCACTAAGCAGATGCTTTAACCATATTTAGCTTAGGCATTAAAAAAGCCCCTAGTTTTACTTAGGGGCTTTTTAGTTGGCTGAGTCGACTTAGATCTTTAAATCCAAATCAGTAACCGCACCTTTACTAGCGCTACTTGCCAAGCTGGCATATTTAGCCAGCAAGCCGCGGGTATACCGTGGCTTTGGTTGTACCCAAGTAGCACGCCGCTTTGCAATCTCATCATCACTCACATTGAGTTGAATGAGTAACTTATGGGCATCGATCGTGACAGAGTCGCCTTCATGAATCAGGGCAATTACACCACCTACAAATGCCTCAGGGGCAACGTGACCCACAACCATGCCCCAAGTACCGCCAGAGAAGCGTCCATCGGTAATGAGACCTACTGTCTCGCCTAAGCCCTGACCAACGAGGGCAGACGTAGGGGCAAGCATTTCACGCATGCCGGGACCACCTTTAGG
>JBEGUE010000165.1:0-11201 GCA_041179045.1 Pseudomonadota bacterium | reverse complement strand
GATTGGCAAAATCTTATCTTCTGGAACCGCCAATAACTTCGCATCTTGGCCGCCTTCATCTTCCATCTCTAACATGCCGATAGCGCGGCAACTCACTACTGAGCCTGGCACCAATGCAAATGGAGTAATGACGAGAACGTCGACAGGATCGCCGTCGCCGGCAACCGTTTTAGGGATGTAACCGTAGTTACATGGGTAATGCATTGCTGTACCCATGAAACGATCTACAAAGAGGCAGCCAGTTTCTTTATCTACTTCGTACTTCACTGGATCCGCGTTCATCGGGATCTCAATAATGACGTTGAATGATTCTGGAATTTTCTTACCTGGGCTGACCTTGTCGTAACTCATAAATACTCCGGTTAGTGATTAATGTGCGCTCTGATCTTAGCAAAGAGGCGAAGCTATGTTGCTGAAGATTGAATCTATTTCCTGCTATTAAAGCCATAAATGCTTTATGGCCTCTATTTTAAGGCTTTCTGTAGTGAGGCTTATCGATATGAGTCCTAGCTTACTTGACTAGTGGTAGGCCATTGGCCTACAATGGAATTAATGGATTTTGAATGGGATATGGCTAAAAGTGACTTATGCCAGACCTCTCGAAATTTTGATTTCACATATGTAATATCAATTTTTATAGATCCGAATTTGTTGATAGAAAAAGACCAGCGTTGGGATTATGGTGAAGAGCGATTTCGGGCATTGGGCTTGCTGGATGAAAAAGTATTTGTAGTAATTTATACAAAGAGGCCTACAGCAATTAGGATTATTTCAGCTAGGCGGGCCAATCGTAGGGAGGTGAGACGTTATGAAGAAAATCATTCGAGTTAGCGTGGATCTAAATGATCCTAGTAGCTTTCCTAAAGGAGTCGTCGATAAAAAATTATTAGATGCGACATCTGAACGTTTAATTAAATTACATCAATATCAAGATGATGCAGAGGCTATGTTAGATGCTGCGCAGTATGCAAAAGGCGTACGAGAGAGAATTGGCCTGTCCCAGCAAGAGTTTTCCAAACGTATCGAAGTTTCTTTAGAAACCATTCGAAACTGGGAGCAGGGAAAACGCAGTCCCACTGGTGCCGCCAAGGCTTTATTGAAAATTTTGGATAGGGCGCCTGAAATTGCATTGCTTGCTCTTAGTGCTTGATAGCCATCTTAGAAATAAAAATACCTAGCATTGCTAGGTATTTTTATTTGGATGCCTTGGATTGTTTGTATTAATCCAAAGTCTCCAAGTAACGCTGAGCATCTAACGCCGCCATACAGCCCGTGCCTGCACTAGTAATGGCTTGACGGTAGATATGGTCCTGCACGTCCCCTGCTGCAAATACGCCAGGGATGTTGGTAGCAGTGGCATTACCTTCCAAACCAGAGTGTGTCTTGATATAGCCGTTATTCATATCAAGCTGGCCAATAAAGAGCTCGGTATTCGGTTTGTGGCCAATCGCAATAAAGGCACCCGTTACCGCAAGATCTTCTGTACTGCCATCAGCTTTCTTAATGCGTACGCCAGTAACGCCTTTTTCATCGCCTAAGACTTCATCAAGAGTCGAGTTCAATTTGAGCTCCACTTTGCCTTCAGCTACTTTAGCCATGAGACGGTCATTAAGAATTGGCTCTGCACGGAATTTATCGCGACGATGAATCACGGTAACTTTTTTGGCGATACCGGTCAGGTAGAGCGCTTCTTCAACAGCGGTGTTGCCACCACCGACTACGCACACATCTTGATTGCGATAAAAGAAGCCATCGCAAGTCGCGCATCCAGAAACGCCGCGACCCATAAAAGCTTCCTCACTTGGAAGGCCAATGTATTGAGCTGAAGCGCCTGTGGAAATAATCAAGGCATCACAGGTGTAAGTTCCCGAGTCACCAACCAAACGGATGGGCTTTTCAGTCAGGGCTGCAGTGTGAATATGATCAAAAATGATGTTGGTGTTAAACCGTTCGGCATGCTTTAAAAAACGATCCATGAGTTCTGGGCCTTGGACGCCATCTGGGTCAGCTGGCCAGTTTTCTACATCTGTAGTGGTCATTAATTGACCACCCTGTGCCAGACCAGTAACGAGAGTAGGACTCAAATTGGCTCGAGCTGCATATACGGCAGCTGTGTAACCAGCAGGGCCTGAACCGAGGATGAGAACTTTGGAGTGTTTTGGGGTATTTGTAGTCATAATCAAATTATAGGATTGCTTGATTACAATCGGTGGAACATGGCAAGAACCGCATACCCGAAGTCCAAAACCCCTTTAGGCCTCCAGCCCCCTGAGAATCAAGGGCAGGGTAGGATGCCCCGCCTCCTTTTAGAGGCCCGTTGGTTCATCTCTATTGGCCTTTGTTTGGGTTTATTGGCTATTTTGGTGACTTATTCCAAGGCAGATCCAGCTTGGTCGCATGCCAGCTTTGAAGCTCCCAAGAACCTAGGTGGCCGTTTTGGAGCCTATTTGGCAGACTTATTGCTCTATATCTTCGGTATTTCTGCTTTTTGGTGGGTTGTACTCTTTGGCCGCCGAGTTTTGAGTGGCTGGCGTGAACTTTGGAGTATTCCCCTTCCGCCGGACCCAGATGCCAAGCCAGACTCCCTATTAGTGCGTTGGTTGGGCTTTGGACTGACTTTATTAAGCAGTATGGGTCTTGAGTCTATCCGCATGCATTCGTTGACCTGGGAGCTTCCTAGGCCTCCTGGCGGTATTTTGGGCGAGCTGATTGGCGATCCCTTGCAGATGACGCTGGGTTTCACTGGCTCCACTCTGGTGTTGCTATTCACTTTGTGCGCCGGCCTGTCTTTATTTCTGCACTTTTCTTGGCTAGACGTTGCTGAAAAAGTAGGGCGCTCACTTGAGCTTGCGTACAACCGTCTACGTGAGCGTCGCGATAGCGAAGAGGATCGTAAGTTAGGTGAGGCGGCTGCTGAAGAGCGCGAAGAGTTCGTTGAGGAGTTTCGTGGGCGAGTGGAAATTGCTAAGCCGGTGCAGATTGTTCGTGCCCCAGTAGAAATTCCGAAGAGCGCCCGCGTTGAACGTGAAAAACAGCAGCCACTATTTGTAGATATTCCAGATTCAGAATTACCACCCCTGGCTTTACTTGATCCCGTCCCAGAAGCAAAAGAAACCATTTCAGCGGATGTACTGGAATTTACTTCTCGCTTAATTGAGCGCAAGCTGGCCGAGTTCAATGTCGAAGTGAAGGTGATTGCAGCCTACCCCGGCCCAGTGGTAACGCGTTACGAAATTGATCCTGCTGTTGGTGTGAAGGGTAGTCAGATTGTCAACCTCTCACGTGACTTGGCGCGTTCGCTAGGCGTGGTGAGTATGCGTGTAGTGGAAACCATCCCTGGCAAGACATGCATGGCTTTGGAGTTGCCGAACCCAACCCGCCAATCGGTTTATCTCTCTGAGATTTTGAGTTCACAGGTTTATAACGACAGTCATTCCAACTTGACTCTCTCTTTGGGTAAAGATATTTCAGGTAGCCCAGTAGTTGCTGACTTGGCAAAGATGCCGCATTGCTTGGTTGCTGGTACTACCGGCGCCGGTAAGTCTGTTGGTATCAATGCCATGATTCTCTCTATCCTGTTCAAGGCGAAGCCTGATGAAGTGCGTCTGATCATGATTGATCCGAAGATGCTTGAAATGGCAATGTACGACAAGATTCCGCATCTCTTGTGTCCAGTAGTGACTGATATGAAGCAAGCCTACAACGCGCTCAATTGGGCCGTGAATGAGATGGAGCGTCGTTACAAGCTCATGAGTAAGTTTGGCGTACGTAACTTAGCTGGATTTAATAAAAAGATTTTAGAGGCGGAAGAAAAAGGCGAGAAGCTCACCAATCCATTTAGCTTGACTCCAGAGGATCCAGAGCCAATCTATAAAGCCCCTGTGATTGTCATCGTGATCGATGAGTTGGCCGACTTGATGATGGTCTCCGGTAAGAAGATCGAAGAGTTGATTGCCCGTATTGCGCAAAAGGCGCGTGCTGCAGGTATCCATTTGGTATTAGCAACTCAACGTCCGAGTGTGGATGTGATTACCGGTCTGATTAAGGCCAACGTACCAACCCGTATTTCTTTCCAAGTAAGTTCAAAAATTGATAGCCGCACCATCCTAGATCAACAGGGCGCTGAAGCGCTGCTGGGTATGGGTGACATGCTGTATATGGCGCCAGGTACTGGTTTGCCGGTTCGTGTCCATGGCGCCTTTGTTTCTGATGATGAAGTTCATCGCGTAGTGGAGTGGCTCAAAGAGAAGGGCGAAGCCAATTACATTGACGGTGTTCTGGAAGGTGCTGACGAATCCACTATCGATGCCCTGACCGGTGAAGGCGGTGGTGAGGCTGATCCTTTGTATGACCAAGCAGTTGCTATTGTTTTAGAAAACAAACGCCCATCGATTTCTTTGGTGCAGCGTCACTTGCGTATTGGCTATAACCGTGCAGCCCGCTTACTCGAGGATATGGAGAAGGCCGGTCTAGTTTCCAAGATGGGCAATGGCGGTAATCGCGAAATCCTCCATCGCTCTTCTGAATAAGGCTATTCCCTTGCGCAGATTTTTATCGGTACTGGCTTTAGGGCTCACGGCATTATTATCTTCCAACATCATATTTGCGCAGAGCGAGAGTGGGGCTGAGCAGCTACGTCAGTTCGTGCGGAATTCCAAAACTGCGGAAGGTGAGTTTGTGCAACAGCAGTTACGCGCACCGAAATCAAATGAGCCGCAAGACAAAGGTTTGAAGGTGGTTCGCCAAACCCAGGGACGTTTTGTGTTTCAGCGACCAGGTCGATTTATTTGGGATACCCAAAAACCATACGAACAAAAATTGATTGCCGATGGCAAGCAACTCATTATGTGGGACAAGGATTTAAATCAAGCCACCTTTAGGCCTGCTGGCCAGGCCTTGGCTACGACTCCTGCTGCAATCTTATTTGGCGAGACTTCTTTAGACCAACATTTTGAGTTAGTTGAAGGTGAGGATCGCCTGGGTATGAAATGGGTTGCACTTGTGCCTAAGAAAATCCCCAATACAAAAAATGGCAATGACTTGCCGTATACCAAGATCTCAGTCGGAATGGCCAATGGCCTACCAAAAGCGCTAGAACTGATTGATGGCCTAGGGAGTGTTGTTCTGGTCACACTAGACAAGATTCAGCTCAATGTGAGCTTGTCTGCCAATCGCTTTACTTTTACTCCACCTGCTGGCGCAGAAGTCTTACGCTTAAACTAGTGTCTATACCCATTAACCAATAGAGCATCAGATGATTGATCCGCAATTACTCCGTAAAGATATCGCAGCCGTTGCTGCCCGTTTAGCTTCGCGTAAATTTCAACTCGATGTTGAGAAGTTCAACACTCTAGAGTCCGAGCGCAAATCCTTACAAACTCGTACCGAGGAATTGCAGGCCAAGCGTAACCAGTTGGCTAAAGCTATTGGTATGAAAAAGGGCAAAGGCGAAGATGCGGCTGCTGAGATGGCTGAGGCAACACAGATTAACGTCGACATGGAATCAGGCGCAGCGCGCTTAGCAATTTTGCAGGCGGAGATTGCGGATTTCTTGATGGGGATCCCTAATTTGCCCGATGAAGCGGTTCCAGTTGGTAAAGATGAAGCTGAAAATAAGGAAGTAAAACGTTGGGGTACGATCCCAGAGTTTGCATTTCCCGTGAAAGATCATGTCGACTTGGGTGCGCCATTGGGTCTCGATTTTGAATCTGCTGCAAAAATTAGTGGTTCACGCTTTGTTGTTCTCAAAGGACCTGTTGCCAGATTGCATCGTGCTTTAGCGCAATTCATGATCGATCTGCATACAACTCAACATGGTTACGAAGAGCTCTACGTTCCCCTGATGGTCAATGCTGCGTCTATGCGGGGCACTGGCCAGTTGCCTAAGTTTGAGGAGGACTTGTTTAAAGTTCCTCGTCAAATGGGTGGTGAGGATGGGGCTGGAGAAGCAAAAGTTGAAAACTTTTATTTGATACCGACAGCAGAAGTACCAGTTACTAATTTAGTGCGTGACACTATTACTGCGGCTGAAGAGTTGCCACTGAAATTCGCTGCTCATACTCCATGCTTTAGATCCGAGGCTGGAAGCTATGGCCGTGACGTGCGTGGCATGATTCGTCAGCACCAATTTGAAAAAGTAGAGCTCGTACAAATTGCAAAGCCAGAAGACTCAATGCAGTTACTTGAAGAATTAACTTCGCATGCAGAAAAAGTTTTGGAGCTACTAGAGCTGCCTTATCGAAAAGTATTGCTATGCACTGGCGATATGGGCTTTGGAAGTACGAAGACCTATGATCTTGAAGTTTGGATCCCTTCACAAAATGCTTATCGAGAGATCAGCTCTTGCTCCAATATGGGTGATTTCCAGGCAAGGCGTATGCAAGCAAGATATAAAGCTGGGCAAGGTAAGCCAGAGCTGGTTCACACCTTAAATGGTTCTGGGCTTGCGGTTGGTAGAACTGGCGTTGCTCTTCTAGAGAACTGCCAGCAGGCTGATGGCAGCATCGCTATACCCAAAGCTTTGCGCCCTTACTTAGGCGGCTTAGAGGTCCTCAAACCAATCTGATTAAATTAAAACAGCCTGAATTTTTACATTGCTCGCATTTTTGGCTAAAACTTTATCTAGAGTGGCCAAAGATTTAGATTTAAGCTGCTTTGCTACAGCAAGATGAAGTGCATCGCCGGCCCTCAGATTTGATTTACTATCAATCACTAAGATTCCGGCTGAGTAATAAACTTTATTTTCGATCGGTAAGAGTTCGATATCGTTTTGACAGAGGCCATCAAACTTTTTCCAAGCTTCTCGACTTTGCTTTTCGGTTATTTGGCCAGTTCTGACCTTAAGACTAAGTGCACTAGAAAATTCGGTAAATGCCCAAGTTGAGGAGATCATCTTGGCCGAGCTGTTTATGTACCATTTAGCAACATCATCACTCTTTGGCTCGGTTGTGCACAGGGCTACAAAAACACTTGTATCAACATAAATCATTAATAGCGTGCCTCTGATCGGACTTCATCCATTACCGATTTACCCATCTTCAATGTATCTCTGAATGCTTTAAGTTGAGCTGCAATTGCTTTGCGATCTAATTTCTGTGGCCTGATAATTATTGCGCCATCTTTTGATAGGGTTGCCTCAACCTGATCCCCATCTTTGAGTTGAATTTGCTTAATCAACGTTGCGGGTATGCGCAAAGCCAGACTATTTCCCCATTTTGATATTTGGATGTTCATGGGTGAATCCTTTCTGATATAGATATACATTAATGTATATCTATATTAATACGCTGTATTAACCATGTCTACTTAATTTGATAGGCAATATTGGGCGCATGGGTTTGTGTATCGGTAGCTATAATTGCACCTTGGTTCGGAGAGGTGGCAGAGTGGTCGAATGTACCTGACTCGAAATCAGGCGTACTGTCAAAGGTACCGTGGGTTCGAATCCCACCCTCTCCGCCAGCCAGATTCTGTATTTATAAATACAGAAAAGATATTCATCAAGCCCCGCCATGACGTGGGGCTTTTTATTTCAAAGGAGTATTACTGTTGCAATCGAGTCAGCAAGTACTTCATGATGTTTTTGGCTTTGATCAATTTCGTGGTGCTCAGGCGTCTATTGTCGAGCATGTAGTTGCTGGCGGTGATGCTTTGGTCCTCATGCCTACTGGTGCCGGTAAGTCGCTGTGTTATCAGATTCCCTCACTGGTTCGACGTGGTGTAGGGGTGGTAGTTTCGCCTCTCATTGCGCTGATGCAAGATCAAGTGGATGCGCTAACCCAGTTGGGTGTGAAGGCTTCGTTTCTCAACTCCAGTTTAGATGCCGTTACATCTCAACAGGTGACTGGTCAATTGCTAGCTGGAGATCTTGACTTGATCTATGTAGCACCAGAGCGCCTAATGAATCCAGGTTTTCTATCCATACTGGATCGACTTCATGCGGGCCCTGGAATTGCCTTGTTCGCCATTGATGAGGCACACTGCGTTTCGCAATGGGGGCATGATTTCCGTCCAGAGTATCGCCAGCTCACTGTTTTGCACGAGCGCTTTCCGAAGATACCTCGTATCGCCTTAACTGCTACTGCCGATGCGCCAACCCGCGCAGAAATTGTGGAACGTCTTTCACTGGAATCTGCCGAGCAGTTTGTCTCTAGCTTTGATCGTCCCAATATTAAGTACCGAGTGTTGCAAAAGCAGAGTGCCAAGCAACAGTTAGAACACTTTTTAGACGCTGAACACAGCGATGACTCTGGAATTATTTATTGCCTATCCCGTCGCAGTGTAGAAGAAACTGCGCAATGGTTGCAAGACCGCGGGTGGGATGCCATGCCATATCACGCAGGCCTTAGTGTGGAAACTCGCAGCGCCAATCAAAAACGCTTCTTGCGTGAAGAGGGCGTCATCATGGTTGCAACGGTAGCGTTTGGAATGGGTATTGATAAGCCAAACGTTCGTTTTGTGGCTCACCTAGATCTACCCAAAAGTATGGAAGGCTACTACCAAGAAACTGGCCGAGCAGGACGTGATGGCTTGCCAGCCAATGCTTGGATGGCTTACGGATTTGGGGATGTGGTGAGCTTGCGGCAAATGGTAGATTCTGGTGAAGCTTCTGAGGACCGTAAGCGAGTAGAGCGCCAAAAACTCAATGCATTGCTAGGTTATTGCGAGTCTACAACCTGCCGTCATCAAACCATCCTGCGCTACTTTGGAGAGATACATGCGGGTAACTGCGGCACTTGTGATAACTGCCTAGAACCAGTAGCAACTTGGAATGCAACACAAGAAGTTCAAAAAGCATTGTCATGTGTGTACCGCACAGGCCAACGCTTTGGTGTGACCCATTTAATTGATGTACTGCTGGGTAAAGTGACTCCTAGAGTAAAGCAATATTTTCATGAGCAAGTGAGTACATTTGGTATTGGTGCAGAACTGAATCAGGCTCAGTGGAATAGCATCTATCGTCAATTGGTAGCTGGTGGGTATTTAGATGCGGATATTGAATTGCATGGTGGCTTAAAGTTGGTGGACAGTATTGCTTTGCCTGTACTGCGTGGAGAGCAAGAAGTTTGGCTACGAAAAGAAACAGGCTATTCCAAGAGCAAGGCGACAAAGTCCGGGACAAGGAAGGGTTCTACACATCCCTTTAGCAATATTGCAGATGAAAAACTGTGGGAAGCGCTCAAGGCGCAGCGGACTGAATTAGCACGTGAGCAAGGGGTGCCACCCTATGTGATTTTTCATGACAGCACCTTGCAGGAGATGGTGAAATCAACGCCCACTACCTTAGATCAATTCAGTCATATTGGTGGAGTGGGGCAAGCTAAGCTAGAGCGTTATGGCGAACACTTTATCAATGTCATTCTGGAACATCTTGAGGCCAATGAGACTTAATGAATTACCGCAGATTGCTCACCACAATCTGCAGAACTTGCAAGATGAGTAGCAGCAGTAGGGGCGATAAATCTAGAGATCCAAAGTTAGGCATTGCTTTTCTGATTGGCGCCAGCAAAGGCTCAACCAGTAGCGATACTAAGTACTGAATCTGCGAGCCAGCACTAACCCAAGATAGAATCACGCTTGCAAATACCAGGCCTACCAATCCCGAAAGAATCAGATCTACCAAGTCAATTAAGGCCAGTAGAAGCCACGAGATGTTGGTAAGAGCTGCTCCTGAGAGCAGCAACAGGATTGCTGTCTTACCTGCCACCAGTAAATAGGCGGCTAACAGGCTGGCGACATCAAGACGACCAATGCTGGGGATCACCTTGCGAAGTGGGATCACGATCCAATTGCTCAGTGGTAGTACGTAAGCACCAATGGTTCTACTTTGACCTGATCCCAGATTAAATGCGAGCCACTGGAGATAGCATCTTAGAAGACATGCTCCCGCAATAATGCTCACGAGAACCTGGAGGAGTAGATTGGCGATTTGTATCAACATATGCCTATTGTATGGGGTTTAAAGCAGGGCTTCATTCAGACATCATACTTTCGTGTTCTAATGCCCAGCAATATGATTACTGTCGTTATCGCCTCTTATAAGTACGGCCATCTTGCAGCCCACTGTATTGAGTCTTTACTATCTCAAACAAAAGCCCCCGCCAGAATTCTATTTGTTGATGATGGGGCGCATGACTGCAGCCATTTACCCAAGCTATACCCCGATATTGAATATATTCTCAGACCTCAGAATTTGGGTACTGTAGATAACTTTCATGATCTACTAATGGGAGTCAACACGGAATACGTTCTGTTCATTGGCGCTGACAATTGGCTCAGATCAGATGCAATTGAGCTGCTATCCGATGCTCATGCAGATATCGTGACTTATGACATCGTGGTTACTGGCGAATTAAAAGATGAGATTCATGATCGTGTTCCTGGCGAGACTAGGTCTCACCAAGGAGATCTCTACTGGGACCGCGAAGGAAAGCATCACGGTTCAATGATGTATCGAACTTCTTTGGGTCAGCAAGTGGGTTACAAGGAAAGGTATGCCGATGGCATTCATCCGCAGGAGGACTGGAATCTCTGGGACAAAATGCGCGAGCAGGGCGCTACTGTAGCCAGCCTGAATGAAGGCCTTTTGTACTACAGAAGACATCGTGAAAATTTTTTAAAGTATGACCATCTCATCGATGCCCTTGAGGAGGAAGCTTAAGCGTCTAAACTAGCCTTGCTCTCATGCTAGTTAGGCTACTTTCATCAAGGTATAGCTTGATCCCCAATACGCCCGAGCTCTCTCGTAAGGATGTTTTTCTGAGGCTAATTTCTAAAGACTCAATTTCCGGGTAACGAGCACATGCCTGAACTATCCTAGTAGCTAATCTTTCTTGAGTCTCGTAATGCCCATCGGCAGCAAGGCGATCGATTTCAAGGACGAGGGGATCATAGTCGAACACCTGATCCATAAGATCTTCTGAAATCAAAATCAGTTTAGTGCTGATCCATAAAGTCAAATTCAATAGATGTTGATCAGGGATGGTGGCACCGGGCGCATAAGTGCCAATTTGGGTGTTTAGTCGGAGATCCTTTAATTCTATGCAGGCCGTTGATGACATTCGATTCTTTCCAGAGGCTACATTAATTACGTGAAATTAGTGATAAGAACTCACGACGCAAATTGGAATCTTTCAAAAAAGATCCTCGCATCACACTATTAATCATTTTGGAGTCAGGATCCTTGACGCCTCGCCACTGCA
>JBEGUE010000164.1:0-2505 GCA_041179045.1 Pseudomonadota bacterium | reverse complement strand
AATATTCTGCGTCAGCAATACACTAGTTAACAGCAAGAAGAAGGTTTCTTAAAAACCAAATGCCTTGCGGCTTTCATTAAACATGAAGGCTGCAAGCATAAAGAGCATTACACCAAAGATGCGTTTGAGTTGAGCCACGTTGAGTTTCCTGGCCATCTTAGCGCCCAGTGGGGCGGTAAATATGCTGACTGCCACGATACAGAGCACCGCAGGAACGTAAACAAATCCAAGTGAGCCCTCGGGAAGATTGGGGTTACCCCAGCTTCCGTACATGTAGCCTATCGTTGCTGCAGCTGCAATCGGAAATCCTAAGCCTGAAGAGCTTGCCATCGCAGTATGTGGTTTGACGTTACACCAAAGCATAAATGGCACAGTAATAAATGCTCCGCCTGCACCTACTAGACTCGCAATCACCCCTGTTAGCGCCCCAAATGAGAAAAGACCTAATGCGCCGGGTAATTCTCGTCCGGCCGAAGGCTTTTTATTGATGATCATTTGAATTGAGGTGTAGACAATAAAAATGGCAAAGAAAAGAGATAACCAAGAAGTATTGATTGCCTCAAAAATCTCACTACCACCAACCAAACTACCAATGACTAGACCAGGACTAAGTGCTGCAACTAACTTCCAATCAATAGAGTTGTGTTTGTGATGCGCCCAAATAGCTGAAGTCGTGGTGAAGAGGATAGTAGCCATGCCAGTTGCAATAGCCATATGTACGATGATGTTTTGGCCAAACCCTAGATGATTAAAAACCACAATCATGAATGGCACCAAAATCATGCCGCCCCCAATGCCTAAGAGGCCTGCTAGGAAGCCCGATATGCTTCCACATAACATCAGCATAGCGATATCGGCTATTGACATGAATTCCCCGCCTTAGCCGCTAGGCCGTCATCCTGAACCCTAAGGTTCAAGGTGGAACGGCTACTCTGTTTCGGGTGCATTAAGAAGTTCAGGGAGTGAACAGCGCGAAGCTGCCACTGTGAAAATTCGAAACGCTCACGCCCACAGTGTAAAGATCGTTCCTGATGCTTGCGCATCGGTTCAAGGAACTATTGGCCTTGGCGAACCAGGCAGGGAAAGGGTTTGCATCAGAGCGTCCACTTGGTCTTCCAGAGTATGAATTTCATTCTGGAGTCGAGCAATCTCTTCGGGATTGGAATTGGATAACGCACTCTGTGCGGAAGTATGTTGGGGTGTGGCTTGCAGCTTAATGAGATCGCCTGCAATCTTCAGTGCAGCCATCATGCTTGCACGTTCAATACTGCGGTTGCCACCATTAATTGCCAGTTGAATTTGCTCATCGACTAATGTACAGGCCGCACGAAGCAGTGGTTCGTGCTCAGCACTTGTAGCTAAGGTAATTTTTTGACCGGCGAGGGTTACTTCAATGCGTTGTTGGCTCATTGTCATCCTCAGGATTAATTGGTGTCACGGGCTCACCGAGCAAGTTCAGTTGACGTCCATCACTTTGCTCTGGCAGACGGCTCAAAATATGCTGAATCCGCTTTTGTGCATCCTCAATTTTGTTCTCAAGTTGAATGCGATCCTGATGAAGTGCTTTTACAGCATCAGAGATGAGCTGAATTTTGCCCGCAAGCCTCTGCAAAGATACAGCTATCGCATCGGATTCAGAGGAGTCGCTTGGGACATGAGGGGTGTACTCGGTCATATAGGCATTGTAGCCTTAGGGAATTGCTTTGTGAAACCCCCGATTTTGGGCTTAGTTGGGTAAAGCGATCCAATCACCGCCAAGCTTCTCTAATCGAATACGACCATCAAATAGTGCAATCAGGGCTTGATGGGTTGCGGGATCTTGACTTGAACCTTGAAAATGCAGCTTGCCATTATTGAGCATGATCACATGGTCGGCCCGGAGCGCGAAATGAATCTCATGCAAAACCGTTACCAAGGTTTTGCCTTGCTCCAGTAAATTGACTTGCCATTTCAAAAAATCGGCTTGGTGAGGGGGGTCTAAGTTGGCGAGTGGTTCATCCATTAAGAGGATGTCTGAGCTCACAGCAAGGAGGCGTGCCAATAAAACTCGCTGACGCTCACCTCCAGATAATTGCTGCAGGGGGCGATCACGTAAATGCCAGGCATCCGTATGCTGCAAAGATTTCTTTACCAATATGTGATCAGATTCTGAGGGTAGATGTAGCCATCCCTGATGAGGCAGCCGACCCAACATGACAGTCTCATAAACACTGAGAGAGTCGCCAAGTTCATCTGGTGCACTCGAGCCTTGATCAAGCCAGGCAATCTTCCTGGCAAGATCTTTATTGGCAAATGTAGATAGATCTACTCCGTCAATCGTGATTGACCCATTCCACTTGAGCAATCCAGCCATCGCTTGCAAGAGGGATGACTTACCGGCACCGTTAGGACCGATAACACTAGTCCATTTCCCCTGAGGAATATCTAAATTTAAATTAGAGAGAATCGCGCATGGACCTCGATATATATTGAGCTGCTGAGTTCTCATGAGCGCGCCTCCAGAGA
>JBEGUE010000163.1:0-4814 GCA_041179045.1 Pseudomonadota bacterium | reverse complement strand
TTTTGTAGCTCATAGAATTTCTCCATATGCTCAGTGGATAGATTTCCATCAAAGCACATTTTGGTCATCAAGAAAACAGCATCATCATTCTGGTCATTTACTGCGCTGTCATACAAAATATCAAAGGCAACATCAAACTTGCCTTTCTGCATATTTAACTGACCTAGTTCAATTGCACCGTAACTCATGACTTCCAACTCCAAATTAGTACTTGATTAATGATACCGAATTATAGAAGATCGATAAACTCTGAATGCCTCATCACGGGGCATCAAATTAACACCATGATGCATCCTGAAACCAATAATTAATGCGTCTATTCAGTCTTGAGCTCTGAATTGCAGTTCTAGTGCTTGCAAATTCATTTAAATTTAATCTAGTGGGTTCATGAAGCTCACAGCCTACTCGAACCCGCGACTCCTCTATCAGACTCGGCCTAATGCTCCGAATAATCAGATCAAACTTAGCAGTTCGGGCCTGCAATCTCTCTAAAGTACAGTCGGTCCAAATTTTTCCAAGCTCTAGCTCAGTTGCACCAAGTCGAAGATCAAATTGCATACCCTTATCGGAAATATCAATAATGTCAGCAATCATCTCTTTGCCAACACTAAAATAAATTAGAGCTTTAAATGCTTTATCAGGAGGGGCTGGAACTCTAAAATCCTCTCGACGCTGGATGAGAACCACCTCTTTGGGGATATCACACACCAGTAAGCCGCCATCCAAAGTCCTCAATCCTTGGATTGAAAATTGCAGCTTGCCAACTTCGAGACCGGCTACAAAAATACAAGGGTCACTTAAGAATGAATGAACGCCATTCTTAGGAATCTCCTCGATCTTTAATTTAAAACCGGTCTTTGCATCCAAACTGTCGACGCTTACAGGCAGAAGCTGCGAAGATTTGATATTAAAGATTGCAGAAACTGGGCCTGGAGAAAAGAATTTTTCAAGATTCTTATACAGAAATCGAGCATCTAAACTATGTTTGGGGTCAATTGCGCCGGCATCAGGTTGGTATATTTTGAATGACATCTTTTGAATTTCTGCTACTCGATCCGGTCAACTAGCTCGGGCCAAGTATGGCAATTGAATATGTGTCAATTATACGAAGAATGTCATCCACCTGATGCTGTGGAGCTGCTGCTTTACGCTTGTATTAGCCTAAAACTTGAAATGTGGGCCCATCCAGACTCAAACCTTGCGGGACAAGACTCCGCCGACAGATCCAGGCACCCCGCCATCACTACCGTAAGTAGCACTCGGGGCTTGTTGAGCAATAAAAGATTGCATTGCGGCACTACGCTGCATGGCTAGACGAATTAGCTCGCCATTAATCTGATGGTTGGTTGAGGTTTCATTGAGCAAATTCAATAGCAGCTCTTTTTGAGCCTCAGGAAATTGATTGATATCACCCCTGAGCTTTTCAACGCCACCAGGATAGGCATTAATTGAGTCTAAGGCTAAGTTTGTAAGTTCTAGAGCGGTGGGAAGGCGGTCCATATCGTTCGCCTCTAAGGCTGTGCGTAAACCCCTTACAGCGGTGTCGATTTTCTCCAAAAATGCATGAAGTCCATCAAATGTCATTGATGGAATTGAATCAGTCATTTTTAAAAATTGGGTGGTATTGAGAGCTAGTTATTGCTATTAATGATTTATGCGCGGTTAGGCTTTTGACCGATTGCCGCCACTACATCTTTAAGCATCGCTTGTGAGATTTGTTTGTAGTCAATCTCAAACTCACCAGCAGCTATCTTAGCGCGGAGTTTTTCAATTAATGCCTCATCGCTAGCTTTGCCTACCTTTGAATCGCTTTGTACTTCGGCGAGCTTTGCTGTGAGACTAATATCTAAATTTACCGCAGGGCCAGAGACTAGGTCAGCCTGTGCTTTAGCCGTGGAATTATTTACAGGGGACGAGTTAGAGCCCGGTATGGCTTTAGCCACTCCAGAATTTGGCGGAATCAGTGCTGCATTCTCATTAATCTTCATCTCATTCTCCTATTTACTGCAATATACGATGATTCTACAACTCAATACCACTTGGGTAAACATGAATTAAGCATGTAAAGTTAGCTTTCACTTACTCCATGTTAATGCCAACCACGCCAGGCCGTAAGACTTTGCCCTGCAATATCTGCCCATCTAGCAAGCGAATCCGAACCATATCTCCCACTAAACCAGCAGTCTGGGCGGTACCCTCGCCTGAAACTTGGAAATCTTTACCCATCAATTGAATCCGAACAGGATCTCCTACTTTTATTACGGATGATTCCTTTAAATCGTTTAGCCCAATAGGTGAACCCATTTGCACCGGCCTCACCAACACACGTTCATAGCTCGCTTTGGGGGTACGCAATACGTCATCAGGCAATGTGCTTAAATCCCCTTCAATTACCCTGATATCGCCAATTTCAATCCTTTGGCCCATAGGCAGATAACGCCCAGCAACCACGTAATCCCCAAAGGCGCGAATATTCACCGGGACGTTGATCATCCAAGCAGCCTTGGCGCAGCGCACTTGAACAGTTGTTCGTCCCCATAGGCGATTAATCCCTGGAGGGCTGGCAACCTCAATAGTGCCACCCACGCAGGCTGGAAAGACCTGATTGGAATCATTGAACTCGATTTCCACTCTCAATCCATTCACGCTCGGACTCTTTTGGATAAAACGCTTGATGGATGCCTCGATATCCGGGGGTAAGGCGGCCTGGGCAATAGGCGCCGAGAAGAACTGAATCAGGCAGGCAAATAGAGCAAAGCCAATCAAGCGCATTATCTGACGTACCGATCTAAGGCGACCCAAGAATAGACAGTATTTGCACCATCCAAAGCTACCCCGGCCAACCAATGGGGTCGATTCAATGCTGCAGGAATATTTTGGTGAATATTCATATTTTCTACACCCAAAAACTCATGGGCATAAAGCCAATAGGTTTCCAAACCGGCGCGAACGGCAATTTTTCGGGCAGGGTGAATAATTTCGCCCAAGGAATCAACCTTAGAACTGGCAACCTGATCGAGCTGCTCCTCACCCAGGTATTGAATAGCAGACACTGCGAAATACTCCCCATGACGGGAAAAGTAAGCCATGGGCATTCTTAATAGACTGCAGGGGCAAGATAGTCTTACACCTTCATGATGAACCTCTATAGATCCACCAATTTCTGCCATCATCCTGCCAACTGCTAACAAGTGCTCTTGGGATAAAGAAATGTGATCTAAATCGATAAAAATCATGAGCTCTTGCTGAACAGCAAAAATACTTGGGCATGGCGGCAAAATGCTGAGGATGGTTAACAGTTGCTGAGCAACATCTGCATCCGCATACACTTCATCGATCAAGAGCTCATCAGTCAAGTTATCAAAAATATGACGCAAAGATTGTTGTCCCACACGAATCAATTCATCCTGCTCTTTGCTTAATACAAAATCAAGTTCGACACCACTCCAGCCATTCCCTTTGCCAGCTAAGCTACGCGCTTTTTGCAAGCGATTTAAATTCGTGGATCGATCTAAAACATAGTGCTTGTCAAAAGCACGTGAGTTACTGGAATACTCAAAAGCGCTGCCTCGATCAATAGGCTGGGATAAGCCCTCTGGAATTGCAAAGGATTTTGGCTTTGGTTCTGGCACAAGCACTGGTGGCATTTCTTGCCTAGGTGCAAAGAGATTCTTCAGTTCACTAATAGTGCGATCTAGAGTGCGATTTAACTCCATCTCACGATCATGACGCGCATCGGACTCATCGCGAGGAGCTGGTGACTGAGGTTGAGACTGAGCCTGAGGTTCAGGATTGTTTTCAGGGGCACGCGCACTGGCTTTGAGATCCGACACAAATTCTTGATTCGGAAATTCATCCACATACTCTTCTTCAAGGATAGGCGCGCTCGGTTGAGCTTCTGACTCAATTACAAGCTCAGCAGTTTCAGTAACAGAAACTAACAAAGCAATAGGCTCCTTCGAGACTGGGACACCTTCTTTTAGTTGAGCTAACTTTTTCTCAAATGCAGTCTTGGCCTGATTGAGCTGCTCAATACCAACCAAGGCATTTGACTCGCTAGAGGAGTGAATATGCGAGGCCTCTGCATTTACCAGAGCAACTAAATCTGGAATCAATAAAAACGCCTGGGGGCGATTAGCAATAAAGCTTTCAGACAGTTCACTTGCAAATCCACTTAAAGCATCTAGACCGGCACCATCAAGGGCATTTGCCAAATCAACGCAATACATTACAGAGGACTCAAGCCTAGCTGAACCAGCATTGCCATTAGCCGGCGCCGAGGAGACTAAGCCCTCTAACGCACGATCAACGTCAATTAAAAATAGCGGTTTTTCTTCAGACATAGGATGTGTGCTTTATCTCTAGTTAACCGAATTAAGTTTTCGCTTGACGCTTCAAATCTGAGAACTCTTGACCTAAGCCGTCAAACTCCTCTTCCCAGCTATCCAAATCACGGATGACTTGCTTGGCATCCATACCCATGAGCTCGATTGCCTCTAGAGAAATTTCAGGTGCCATTTGCTCGGTAGCGGCCGCCTGATTTAAAGCCAAGGCAAGAGAGCCTCTCATTTTTGAAACAGTTGCCTCAACACGATCAACTAATAGATTCAATTGCTCAGTCTCCACAGCTAATTGCTTACTAGAGTGGTTATCTAATATGGCCAAATACAGTCTGACGCCCTGCTGTTTCAACGCCAAGAATGCATCTTGCAACTGATCCAACGGCCCTACCCTACTTGTTCTCTCAGCAGAACCCGAATAGACTTGCTCATCCTCACCAGAGTCGGCAGGACGAATTTGTGCAGCCTTATCTT
>JBEGUE010000162.1:0-3863 GCA_041179045.1 Pseudomonadota bacterium | reverse complement strand
CGCACCATGCGCTCATCTTCTGTCAGCTGCGTATCAAGGAGAAGGGGGTCGGCCCAATTAAAACTAGCTTTACTCATGGTTCTTAGTGATCCTATAA
Source organism: Pseudomonadota bacterium (assembly GCA_041179045.1). Classification (GTDB taxonomy): domain Bacteria; phylum Pseudomonadota; class Gammaproteobacteria; order Burkholderiales; family Burkholderiaceae; genus Polynucleobacter. Next base: position 3,766 of record JBEGUE010000162.1, on the reverse strand, counting down.
GGGGGGGTTAATCCGCATTTTGTTTATTTTCAAGAATGCGGATATTCTTTTGTCCTATTATCCATTTTTCTAGACATATGGACGCACCGAGACGTCACCATCGCTATTACGACCTGATATTGGCTGCCTTTGTGGTGGTTCTGCTGTGCTCGAACTTTATTGGTGCTGGCAAGGCTGCCACATTAGATTTGCCTTATTTTGGCAATGTCACCTTCGGCGCTGGAATTCTTTTTTTTCCGATTGCTTACTTTTTTGGCGATATCCTGACTGAGGTCTATGGCTATGCTTACGATCGTCGGGCAGTTTGGGCAGGTTTTACAGCGCTTGCCTTTGCCGCCATCATGGCCCAACTGGTAATTGCTCTGCCTGTCGCCCCTGGTTCTTATATGGCTAACTACCAGCAGGGTATGGAAACAGTATTTGGTAATTCTTGGCGAGTGGCGCTTGCCTCCATGATTGCTTTTTGCTGCGGTAGTTTCGTAAATAGCTATACCTTAGCCAAAATGAAGATCCTGACTCAAGGGCGCCACCTCTGGATGCGTACTATTGGCTCTACCGCCTGCGGAGAATTGGTCGACTCTTCATTGTTCTATATGCTGGCCTTTTACGGCCTATGGCCGATAAATGAGGTTTTGGCTGTTGCGGCGTCTCAATACGTCCTAAAGACTGCCTGGGAGGTTCTAGCAACCCCGCTGACCTATTGGGTGATTGGCTTTCTCAAGCGCAAGGAAAATCAGGATCACTACGATACTCACACTGATTTCACGCCATTTAAGCTCAAAGTCTAATTTACGGCTTTTTTAGCCGCAAGCCGTTAAAATAATGGTCTTTGATGCAAAACCTGCATCCGCATCCTCGAATTGACCTATCAGAAAGTAAGAATACATCCGTGCTGTCCGCATCTAATATCACTATGCAGTTTGGGGCGAAACCCCTGTTTGAAAACATTTCCGTTAAGTTTGGCGGCGGTAATCGCTATGGCCTCATTGGCGCCAACGGTTGCGGTAAATCCACTTTCATGAAGATTTTAGGTGGAGAGCTTGAGCCAACCAGCGGAAATGTGAGCCTTGACCCTGGCATTCGTTTGGGTAAATTGCGCCAAGACCAATTCGCGTATGAAGATGAGCGTGTACTTGATGTGGTGATGATGGGTCACGAAGAAATGTGGAAGGCTGCAGCTGAACGCGATGCTATCTACGCCAACGCAGATGCCACTGATGAAGATTACATGAAGGCTGCTGAGCTCGAAGGTAAATATGCCGAGTACGGTGGCTATACCGCAGAGGCAAAAGCAGGTGAGTTGTTGTTAGGCATCGGTATTCCGATTGAACAACACAATGGGCCCATGAGTGCCGTTGCTCCAGGTTGGAAATTGCGCGTATTGTTGGCGCAAGCCTTGTTCTCTGATCCAGATGTATTGTTACTAGATGAGCCAACCAATAACTTGGATATTCACTCCATTCATTGGCTTGAAGACATTCTGAACCAAATTAAGAGCACGATCGTCATCATTTCCCATGATCGCCACTTCCTCAATGAGGTTTGTACTCATATGGCGGATATGGACTTCGGTACCCTGAAGGTTTATCCAGGTAACTATGACTCCTATATGCTGGCATCCGTTCAGGCAAGAACACAGCAACTTAGCAATAACGTGAAAGCCAAAGAAAAGATTGCCGAATTAGCGGCTTTCGTGGCTCGATTCTCTGCAAATGCATCGAAGGCACGTCAGGCTACTTCACGTCAAAAACAATTAGAAAAAATTGAGATTGTTGAAGTAAAACCTTCTTCGCGTCAGAATCCATTTATTCGTTTTGATTCTGAGAAGAAGTTGCACAACATGGCTGTTGAGTGCAATGCGCTCTCTAAAGCATATGACCGTCCTATTTTTAAGAACTTTAAGATCGGCATCCGTGCTGGTGAAAAGATTGCCATCATTGGACAAAACGGTGCAGGTAAGACAACGCTGCTGAAAACCATCTTGAGTAAACGCTTTGATGGAATTTCCGCCGATAGTGGTGATGTTAAGTGGGCAGAAAACGCTTATGTGGGCGTAATGCCGCAAGACAATACTGAGATGTTCGCAAAAGACGAACTGCTGATGGACTGGATGAACAACTGGCGCAATACAGGCGACGATGATCAATCAATTCGTGGCACATTAGGTCGCTTGCTTTTCTCTGGTGATGATATCGGCAAGTCTGTAAAAGTGCTGTCTGGTGGTGAGAAGGGCAGAATGATTTGGGGCAAACTGATGCTTCAAAAATATAACGTCCTTGCAATGGATGAGCCAACCAACCATATGGATATGGAATCGATTGAGAGCCTACAAATTGCTCTTGAGAAATATGAAGGTACTTTAATTTTTGTATCTCATGATCGTGAGTTTGTTTCTGCATTAGCTAATCGCATCCTTGAGGTAAAGATGGATGGAACGATTGCTGACTACTCAGGAACCTACGAGGAGTATTTACGCAGCCAAGCTTTGGCTGGCTAATTCCTTACTTGGTTTGACGTTGGAAGCGCATTGCAGTGCCCTCTGCACGAATGCGTTTCCATACAGAGTCCTTTTCTTCTTGGCTAAAGAAAACCCAATTGCTGACCTCGCCTAGGGTGCGTCCACAACCTTGGCAGACGTCATCGTATAGCGTTGTGCAGACTCCAATGCAAGGGGAATCAGAGCTATCATCACCAACAGCTAAAGAATTGGCTCCAGCTTGCTCTGGTGGGTTGTTATTGAATTCAGTCATGGAAGTACTTTAGACGATTTCAAAGGAATGTGTTGCTCGAGCTCATCAACATAAGCCGCCATACCTTCACGTTCACGTTCTAAAAAACGCTTCACCGCATTGGAAAATCCAGGATCCTCTATCCAATGCGCTGATTGCAGAGTAGTTGGTAAAAAACCTCTGGCCATCTTATGTTCGCCTTGGGCGCCACCTTCAAACACTTTAATGCCCTCAGCAATGCAATATTCGATTGCTTGGTAATAAGCCAATTCAAAATGTAAGCAGGGGATATGCTCAACAGCACCCCAATAGCGTCCGTAGGCTTTTGAGTTCGGATGATCTACCACCAATAACGATGAGGCAATCGGCTTCTCATCCTGGATGGCAATAATGAGATGAAAATTTTCAGGCATATCCCTTCCCAGTATTTGAATACACTCTTCCGACAAGTAGGGGGAAGAGCGGTGCTCAATATAGGTATTTGCATAGCAGCGATAAAAGAATGCCCAATCATCTCGAGTTGCTATTGCTCCTGGAATATGTCGATAGCTTATGTTGTGCATGGCTACGGATGCTCGCTCTCGCCGAATATTCTTCCGGCGTTTCATGGTGAGGTCCGCAAGAAACTGCTCAAAATCTTGGTAACCCACATTCTGCCAATGAAACTGCACCGAGTTGCGCAACATAAATCCTTGCTTCTCTAGTTCTAATAATTCACTACTCTCGGGAAAGAGGACGTGGGCAGAAGAGAGTGCGTTTTGACCAACCAGTGTCTTTAAGCCAGAAACTAAAATCTCTTGTACTGCGCTTTTATCTGCAGCTTGCGCTATGAGTAGTCTAGGACCGCGTACTGGAGTAAAGGGGATGGCAGACAGCGCCTTAGGGTAGTAAGACATATTATTTTGCTCGTATGCTTGAGCCCATGCCCAATCGAAAACAAACTCTCCGTAGGAGTGTTGCTTTAGATAGAGTGGCATGGCACCGAGGAGCCTTGATTCAGAGTCTTCAACAAGCAAGTGAGCAACTTGCCATCCAGT
>JBEGUE010000161.1:0-5805 GCA_041179045.1 Pseudomonadota bacterium | reverse complement strand
GCGGGTGCGCTACAAATCTTAGCGCCCAATTTCAAATAACCTTTGATCAGGGGTGGTGGCTCTACCTCTAGGCCGCCATTGAGGCGCTCGAGCGGTAGGGGTAAGCGAGGGAAGGCATGATTTTCAACTGGCGCCATCTGATCATTGCTTAGTGAGTTGTACAGGCTGGCTGCAAAATGACCGCCATCACCCATAGGGATGCTGGCACAACCAAGCATGATTTCATAATCGTGTTTTTGCATATATTGCGCTAAGCCGCTCCACAAAGCCATGATGACCGCACCAGAACGAAAGTCTTCGTGCACGCAAGATCTACCGAGCTCAACTAATTTAGGGCGCAAGTGATCTAAGCGGCTTAAATCAAACTCTGAGTCAGAGTAGAGGCGTCCAATTTCCAACGCTTTGTGTGGAGGGAGTACGCGATAGGTACCAACTACCTTTAATGACTCCTGATCACGTATCAGCAAGTGGTCGCAATAGGCATCAAATTCGTCAATATCGAGGTTTTCTGGATTGCTTGGAAGCTTAGCGCCCATCTCTTCTGCAAATACCTTGTAGCGCAGGCGCTGAGCCTCTTTAATCTCACTGGCATTGCTAGCCCAAGTGATTTGAAATGCAGGGCGCTTGGGCCTGGCAATTGCCTTCTCAACAACTGGCTCTAGGGCTCTAAGCTCAGCTCTGGCTTTAGTGGCAAATTTCTTGCCAAACAACTTCTTGGCAATTTTTTTAGAAAAGAGTTTTTTAATCGCCTCAGTTTTACTTTTTTTAATCTTCTTTGGCTTTTCTTCAAAGCGAGAATTAAAGAGATCAAATGCAGCGAGAGGATTTGGAATATCGGACATAGTGTTCCTTAAGTGTTGCTAATAAATGACAAGGGGTATACAAATCGTTGCCCACAATAAGGCGGCAATGAGGAGGGCGAGCATGACTGCAGCGGAGCCAAAATCTTTTGCTCTTTTAGATAAATCATGATGATCAAAGGAAATGCGATCAATAGCCGCCTCCACACTGGAGTTGAGTAGTTCGACCACTAAAACCAGGATGAGCGATGCAATGAGCGCACATTTTTCAAGAGGGCTAATTGGCAAGAAAAGGGCAATGGGGCTGAGCACTGCTAGCAGGAAAAGCTCTTGTCTAAAAGCGCTTTCCTCTTGAAATGCATAGACTATGCCGCACCAAGAATTCTTAGCGGCATGCCACGCGCGTGTGAGCCCCCGATTACCTTTATGGGGGTTTTGCTTGATGTTATAGGGTGCTGTCAAAATAAATTATTAAGCGAGGGCGGTGATGTGCAATGCTGCAGAGGGAACTGGCTTCAGATGGTTTGCAAACTGCTCTGAAGCTGCTCGCCAAGAAAACTTCTCAGCATGGGCTCTAGCCAGTTCACGGGGAATCTTCAGGGCTTGCATACAAGCCACGCGAAGATCTTCGTGCATCGCGCCAGCAGCAGAGTTGCCTAAAACATCAATTGGACCGGTCACTGGATAGGCTGCAACTGGCGTGCCACAAGCCATGGCTTCTAAAATGACCAGCCCAAAAGTATCGGTTTTACTTGGGAAGACAAAAACATCAGCGGCAGCATATACCTTAGCCAGCTCTTCTTGCTGCAGTACGCCTAGATAATTAATATTGGGATATTTTTCTTTAATGCCGGCCATTGCAGGGCCATCACCAACAACCCATTTAGAGCCTGGTAGATCAATTTCCAAGAAGGCGTTGATATTTTTCTCTACCGCTACTCGACCAACATATAAAAAGATTGGGTGAGCGCTATTGAGGGCCTTGGAGTCTTGCATTTTGAAGATATCTAAATCCACACCGCGAGACCACAGCACGACATTTTTAAGGCCGTACTTCTCGAGATCATCTTTAACAACAATAGTCGGCGCCATCACTGCCATTGAAGGACCATGAAACCAGCGAATAAACGCATAGGTAATAGCAAGGGGTATTCCGGTGCGGGCTTTGACGTATTCAGGAAAGCGGGTGTGATAAGCCGTAGAAAATGGCAAATCATTTTTTACAGCATAAGAGCGCGCCGATAATCCTAAGGGACCCTCTGTAGCAATATGCATTGCATCTGGTGCAAATGCTTTGATGCGGCGAGCTACTTCTTTACCGGGGAATAAGGACAGGGCAATATCAGGATAAGTAGGGCAGGGAATTGACTTGAAGCCGGTCGGGGTAATCATTTCCACTTCATGGCCCATGCCGATGAGTTCAGCTCTCGTTTGTTTGAGCGTTCTCACAACACCATTGACTTGTGGATCCCATGCATCTGTAATGATCATAATTTTCATACGGTAGCCTCTTGAATAAGTTTTGCAAGCTCGGGTTGGAGAGTAATTTCAGGTACTTCTACTGGATCACCATGAATATGTGTCCAGTAAATAATCTTGAGTTCACCGGTGGTGGTCTCTACTAGCGCTGATAGGCTTTCAACCCAATCACCATCATTGCAATAGAGTAGGCCATCGATTTCACGAATTTCTGCTTTATGGATATGGCCGCATACAACACCATCACAATTTCTTAGCCGGGCTTCTCTGGCCATGATGTGCTCAAAGTCAGCGATATAGCTGACGGCATTTTTTACTTGATGCTTGAGATATTGGGAGAGGGACCAGTATTGCAGTCCCATTTTGACGCGCAACATATTAAAGTAGCGATTGATATACAAAATAAAGGAATACAGTGAGTCGCCGACATAGGCAAGCCACTTGGCGTATTGCATGACGCCATCAAATAAATCGCCATGGGTTACCCATAGCTTGCGTCCATCTAAGGTTGTATGTATTACTTCTTCTTGAACCTTGATATCACCAAAGGACATGCCAAAGTACTGCCGAGCGGCTTCGTCATGGTTGCCGGGAATATAAATGACTTCAGCTCCCTTGCGGGCTTTGCGCAATAACTTTTGCACAACATCATTGTGGGACTGTGGCCAGTAAAAGGATTGCTTTAAGCGCCAACCATCGATAATGTCTCCTACCAGGTAAAACTGATCGGCTTCATTGTGTTTCAAGAAGTCGAGGAGGTAGTTTGCCTGACACCCTGATGTTCCGAGGTGTACATCTGAAATCCAAATTGCTCTGTAATGCGTCATGATTACGTATTAAGCCGACTCATTATGAAGAGCTCATGACACTTTTACGACAGTTTGATGACTTGATTTATATTACGGCTTGATATGAAGCGCTCTCAATCAAACCCCAACTCAATTGCCAACTCAGCCCCAAGTGCTTGGCAGTGCTTTTGGGTATGGATGCAAATCCTTTTACATGTGATTTGCGGGGTCTGCACTCTCTCTTTCCTTTTTCCTTTCTTCAATCGGGATCAGAAGGATCGTCGCATACAACAATGGTCTAAGAAATTATTAAAAATCTTTCATATTCAGTTACGTGTGATTGGTGCGGAGAAATTGATCTCTAAACCCCATTTATTGGTATCAAATCATATTTCGTGGTTAGACATTCATGTGATTAATGCATTTAAACCGGTCCGTTTTGTTGCTAAATCGGAAGTGCGGGGATGGCCTATTTTTGGTTGGATGGCAGAGCAGTTGGGGACCGTCTTTATCCGCAGAGATAGTGCACGTCATGCGAGACAGGTAGTAGACCAGATGGCTCAAGTCCTCAAAGTTGAGTCAGTCTGTATTTTTCCCGAGGGTACCTCAACCTGCGGAGAGTCAGTATTGCCGTTTAAGCCCAATTTATTTGAATCTGCCATTCTGGCTCATGCGCCAGTTCTTCCAATAGCAATTGCCTACCGGTCAAGATCATCAGGCTTGAGGAGTGATGCTCCTGCCTTTATTGGCGACATGGGTCTGCTGGAATCGATGTCCAATGTCATTGGCAGTCGGGATATAGAGGTGCATTTAAGTCTAATAGAGCCCTATTTGACTGATAAATCAGAAAATTCTGATCGAAAAGAGTTGGCTCTGTATTGCCAGGAAGCGATTACTAAAACCTTATAAACAGTATTTGTAATAAAAGTGTCATATCCTAGAGGTACAAAGAGCTATCGGTATCGGAAAGAGATATGATGTCAAAGCATAAAGAAATAGATGAGTGGTACAAGCGTGCTCGGGAAGATATTCTAGATAGCATGGATGAAGAGCTCGAAATGGAGCTCGATGATGATCGCTTATCACCTGATGGTGGAAGTGCCTCTGTCATACCTCGAAATGTCTACTTCAAAGAATTGTTTCGCCTGCAAGGTGAATTGGTCAAACTTCAAGATTGGGTAGTTGCAAATAAACTGAAGGTAGCTGTTTTATTTGAAGGTCGCGACTCTGCGGGTAAGGGTGGCGCGATCAAACGGATTACTCAGCGTCTTAATCCCCGCGTTTGTAAAGTCGTTGCATTGACTGCACCTAGCGAGCGTGAAAAAACCCAGTGGTACTTTCAGCGCTATGTATCTAATTTGCCTGCTGGTGGTGAGATCGTATTGTTTGATCGTAGCTGGTACAACCGTGCTGGTGTTGAAAAGGTAATGGGATTTTGTAACGATGCCGAGTACGAAGAGTTCTTACGAACAGTACCTGAGTTTGAACGCATGATTATTCGCTCTGGAATCATTCTGATTAAGTACTGGTTCTCTATCTCAGACGATGAGCAATATAGTCGTTTCATGGTGCGCATTCATGATCCACTCAAACAGTGGAAACTAAGCCCAATGGATTTGGATGCTCGCCGTCATTGGGAGGCCTACACCAAGGCAAAAGAGACCATGCTTGAGCGCACCAATATTCCTGAGGCGCCGTGGTGGGTTGTAGCTGCGAACGATAAGAAAAAAGCACGCCTCAATTGTATTTCTCACTTGCTGACTCAAATTCCTTATAGTGAAATTGCCCACCCTGAAATTACTCTGCCTGAGCGGGTTCATAACCCGGACTATCTTCGTGGACCGGTACCGAAAAACATGTACGTTCCGGAGATCTATTAATTTTGTAATGTAATGGCTTGAGGATGTTAACCTCTTGATACTCACTAAGGGGGAGCACTTGAAAGCAAAGCACAGCATTACTAATAGAGAATTCAAGCTTCTGATTAAGCCTCAGGGCCTAGATAGGCGTAGCCGAATTACTGCCTTGAGTGATCAAATTCTGAGTTTTTGCAAAAAGAATAAAGTGGAATTTTTTCACCTTGATAACGCTACTACTGGTTTACGTAATATTTATTTTTACGACACACCCGGAGAAGACTTCAGGCGCAACAACATTATTCTACGTGTCCGAGAATCCCGTCAAAACATCTGGGTAGATGATTGGTGTGAGGTTACCTTGAAGTGCCGTACTGATGATTTGGCCAAATCCCATCAGTTTGATCCTTCCCCTAAAAAATCGATTAAGTCTCGCTTACGACTAAAAGAAGAAATTTTACGAGGCGATGCGATTGGAACGGCTAGAAGTATTTATTCTAATAACGCCATTTTAGATGCGGTACCCATTGATAGCTTATTTGAAAAGTCACTAGCGAGTGTTGCCAAGTTCTTCCCTAGCTTAATTACTTTGCCAATTGATAAAAAATCACCTATTCGAATTGTGGGTGGCCGTACCAACAAGATTCTTGAGGCATGTTTACCGATTGGTAACTTAGTATTTGGTGATGGCGTACAAGCACATTGCGAGATTGCCATCTGGATGAAGAGCGTAGGTGACCCCATTGTTGGAGAATTGGCCTTTTCTTATCGGGTCAATGATGCCAACCGTGATCAAGCTAAAGCGCATAAGCGTGCTGATAAGTTCTTCAAGAAGCTCCAGCTTGAATTAGAAAGTTGGTTAGAAATTGGCAGCACTAAAAC
>JBEGUE010000160.1:0-4583 GCA_041179045.1 Pseudomonadota bacterium | reverse complement strand
AAATAGGCCGAAACCGGCAGTTGTAAGTTGGACGGCGCAAGCTGCTGCGCGGTAGCCAGATTAGTCATTCTCCCCACCCCCGAAAACGTCAGCCGAAGCTAAGCGGAATAACCAATCCAACCATCGACGGATCGATATTGGAAAGGAAGGAGGGGATTATACCCATCTGACCCTCATCTCGCTTTAATATATGGGACTACATTTATCAGAAATTTGAGGGAAATAAGCCAATGCCAGCGAAGAAATCCGAAGATCAGAAGCCCGGTCTTGAGCTGCAAATCGACCCCAATTTGCGTTATGAACTTGCTGTCAAGGAGTTGGAAAAGCTGATTTCGGACATGGAATCGGGCAAATTCTCTTTGGAGGAGACACTTTTGGCTTATCAACGTGGTGCAGCACTCCTAAAGCATTGCCAGGCCATGCTTGCTCAAGTTGAGCAGCAAGTTCGGGTATTCGAGGCGTAAGCTGCTTTAAGACTTTACTTTTATGAACAACGTACTTTCATTTGAAGATTGGGTTCGTGCTCACGGGCAGCGAACCGAATTGGTTCTCGATAGTTTGCTTGATGCTTCGAATGCTAATCCCGCACGTTTGCACGCAGCCATGCGTTACGCTGCTCAAGGTGGCGGTAAACGGATTCGTCCTTTATTGGTTTACGCCGCTGGTGAGTTAGACGGCAACTCCAATGAAGAGAAAAATAATGCTCTAGATTCTGCTGCGTTTGCCATTGAATGTATTCATGCCTATTCCTTGGTGCATGATGATTTACCTTGCATGGATGACGATGATTTACGCCGTGGACGTCCTACTGTGCATAAAGCCTATGATGAGGCAACTGCCTTATTGGTTGGCGATGCATTGCAGACTCGCGCATTTGAGGTTTTGGCAAATACGCAGTGCGATGCTGATACGCGCTTGGCGATGATTAGCGCATTGTCTGGCGCATCTGGTTCGCGGGGCATGGCTGGTGGTCAGGCAATTGACCTGGAGAGCGTCGGGAAAAAACTAGATCTCGCTGGCTTAAAGCAAATGCATGCGATGAAAACAGGGGCTTTACTTTCTTGTTCGGTACAGATGGGTGGTATTGCTGCCAAGCTGAGCCCGACTCAAATGCAGCATCTCAAAAATTACTCTGAAGCTTTAGGTCTGGCGTTTCAAATTGTGGATGATGTTTTGGATGCCACTGCAGATAGTCAAACTTTGGGTAAAACTGCAGGAAAAGACGCAGCCAATGACAAGCCCACCTATGTGACCTTGATGGGTTTAGACTATGCCAAGAAAGCAGCAACGGATTTACAAGAAACGGCGATTGCTAGCTTAGAGAGTTTTGGCGTTAAAGCCGGGGCCCTGAAAGATTTGGCTCTATTGGTAGTTAATAGAGGCAAATAAGATTACTAAAGATTTGATGACTTTAAATTCCATTCACTCACCTACAGACTTAAAAAAACTTTCTCGCGAGCAGCTCCCTGCGCTTGCAGATGAACTGCGCCAGTTTGTGCTGGATTCAGTATCAAAAACGGGCGGACATCTTTCCTCTAACTTAGGTACGGTCGAGTTATCCATTGCCTTGCATTATGTATTTGATACGCCGCAGGATCAAATTGTGTGGGATGTGGGTCACCAAAGCTATCCACACAAAATTTTGACTGGTCGTCGTGAGCGTATGAGTAGCTTACGCCAGTTGGATGGTTTGTCAGGCTTTCCACGTCGCGCTGAAAGCGAGTACGACGCCTTTGGTACTGGCCACTCTTCAACGAGTATTTCTGCGGCAATGGGCATGGCTCGCGCTTTCCAAACCAAAGGTGAGAAAAAAGTTGCTGTTGCGGTGATTGGTGATAGCGCGATGACTGGCGGCATGGCATTTGAAGCTATGAACAATGCGGGCGTGTATGAGGATTTACCATTGGTAGTCATTCTGAATGACAACGACATGTCGATCTCGCCTGCAGTAGGAGCGCTCAATCGACATCTCGCTAGACTATTGAGTGGCAATATTTACTCTGCAACGAAGAAGGGTATCGATAGCGTTTTATCTATTGCGCCGCCTTTGCGCGAGTTTGCTAAGCGCCTAGAGGATCATGCCAAGGGCATGGTTTCTCCATCCACAATTTTTGAAGAGTTTGGTTTTAATTACTTTGGTCCAATTGATGGCCATGATTTAGATGCCCTCATTCCGATGTTGCAAAACGTACGTCGCTTAGCGCTTGAGGGGCGTGGCCCCCAGTTCTTGCATGTAGTCACTCGTAAAGGTCAAGGTTATGAATTGGCTGAAGCAGACCCGGTGCTGTATCACGGCCCAAGTAAGTTCAATCCGGAAGAGGGGGTCAAAAAGTCCACCACCCCTTCTCCAAAAACTTTTACACAAGTGTTTGGAGAGTGGTTGTGCGATATGGCGCACGCCGATCCACTATTGATTGGTATTACGCCAGCGATGCGTGAAGGCTCTGGCCTGGTGGAGTTTGAAAAGAATTTCCCTAAGCGTTATTACGATGTTGGCATTGCTGAGCAGCATGCAGTGACTTTTGCAGCTGGTATGGCATGTGAGGGTATGAAGCCAGTAGTGGCTATTTACTCAACATTTCTGCAGCGCGCTTACGATCAACTGATTCATGATGTAGCAATTCAGGATCTGCCGGTCTTGTTTGCTTTAGATCGTGCGGGCTTAGTAGGTGCAGATGGCGCAACCCATGCTGGTGCTTATGACATCCCATTCTTACGTTGCATTCCGAATATGTTGGTCTTGACGCCGGCAGACGAAGCAGAGTGCCGTGATTTATTGACGACCGCATTTCATCAGTCGCACCCTAGCGCAGTGCGCTATCCCCGTGGTGCTGGTGTTGGCACGATTCCTTCAAAAGAATTACGCACTATTCCATTGGGCAAAGGTGAAGTGCGTCGCAAGTCGAGCGCACCTGCTGGTCAGCGTATAGCGATCTTGGCTTTCGGAACTTTGCTCTATCCAGCGCTTGAAGTGGCCGAACAAATAGATGCCTCAGTTGCCAATATGCGTTTTGTTAAACCATTAGATCTTGAGTTACTCAAATCATTGGCGCAAGACCATGATTATTTTGTGACGATTGAAGATGGCGCCATTCAGGGTGGTGCAGGCAGTGCGTGCTTAGAGGCACTTTCTGCCATGGGGATTAACAAACCCCTTTTGCAATTAGGTCTTCCTGATGTATTTGTGGAACATGGTGATTACAAGCTACTGATGAGTCAGTGTGGCTTAGACGTTGCGGGGATTGCAAATGCTATTTCTCTCCGCTTTCCAGTCAAAACAGCTGCAAATCCTGTGGCTGCAGGTAAGTAAGTCATCTCTCACGCCATGCTGGACATTCAGTCCTCGCATGATGAGCGTATTTTGTCTTTGGTGCTTGAGGGAAAGGATCTTAAGATAAATTATTGCTTGCCAAATCCCAGCGGGGTTTGATATCAAAAGAGCCTGAAGTAGTTGAGCCATTGTTTTCTACCAACATGCGTAGTGCCCCTGCGAATGCAATCATCACACCGTTATCAGTACAGAGATCGACCGGTGGGTAATGCACCTCAAAACGATTTTTCTTGGCACTGGCATTGAGTGCCGTGCGTAATTGCAAATTAGCCCCCACACCGCCTGCAAGCACTATATGTTGACAGCCAGTTTGCTTGAGTGCTTTCTCGGATTTGCTGACAAGTACCGCGACCAGGGAATCGACAAAGCTTCGTGCAAGATCCGCATGAAAAGTTGCTATCTCATCAGAATCCGTAATGCCTAGTGCCTCAAATTTTTTCACCTGGTTTAGTACCGCTGTTTTGAGCCCGGAGAAAGAAAAGTCTAAATCCCCTGAGTGCAGCATTGGCTTAGGCAAATCAAATCTTCCGGATTGCCCTTTTTCTGCCAATTTGGAGATTGCGGCACCACCTGGGTAATCCAAGCCGAGTAACTTGGCTGTTTTATCAAAGGCTTCGCCAGCGGCATCGTCCAAGGTTTCACCGAGAAGTTGGTACTTGCCAACTCCGCTCACGAGCATCAGTTGGGTATGCCCACCCGAGACTAAAAGGGCAATAAAGGGGAATTCCGGGACAGAAACTCCTAAAAGCGGTGAAAGCAGGTGACCTTCGAGGTGATGCACTCCAATGCTGGGCAAATTGAGTCCCTGGGCTAGAGACTTGGCAAAAGCACTGCCCACGAGTAGAGCGCCAGCCAATCCAGGGCCTTGGGTGTAGGCCACCGCATCAATATCCTTTAGTTTGAGTCCAGCCTCATGCAAAGTGTCGTCTAAAAGGGGTAAAACCCTTCTGATATGGTCTCTAGAGGCCAATTCGGGGACAACACCACCGTAGTCACGGTGCATGGCTATTTGCGAGTGCAGGGCCTGTCCTAGGATGCCCTGATGGGCTGGAGCGTGGTTTTCCCAGGGGGTGGTGTCGTATATGGCCACCCCGGTCTCGTCACAAGAAGTTTCTATGCCTAAAACAATCATTTTTTGCTTGGTCGTGCTAGAATCGCATTTCAGTTAATTTATCGATATTTTTCGAGCATATACGAGTTAAACAAGTATGACTACAGTCCGCCTACGTGAGAACGAACCTTTTGAAGTGGC
>JBEGUE010000159.1:0-2751 GCA_041179045.1 Pseudomonadota bacterium | reverse complement strand
GGATCAGCGGCATAAGCTTGTGGCGCAAGAGCGCTTAGAGCAAAAATAGACAGAACTGCAAAACCAGCGCGTAAGCTAGTTAATTTGGAGATTTGAGGGGTTTGACGCATTATGTTTACCTTGGCAAAAATTCTTAAAAATGTTTGGGCCTTCACTTCTACAACTTTCACCCAACATTATGAGATATTTATTGATTTTGCGTGATTTTACAATAGCTTCTAGACATGTCTAAACTCTTTCAAGCCCGATTTGCAACTACAGTCAATGACACCCATTGCCTGCCTGCCACTCCACTTCGAGAGGTGGCCTTTGCTGGGCGCTCAAATGCGGGTAAATCCAGCGCAATTAATGTGCTTTGCAACCAAAAACGTCTTGCTTTTGCCAGTAAAACGCCCGGACGCACCCAGCACATTAACTATTTTGGCCTTTTTGCAAAAGACGATCTCTTGGCCTATTTGGTAGATTTACCTGGATATGGCTATGCCGCCGTCAATCATGAGACCAAATACCACTGGAATGCCCTTCTAAGCGATTATCTGCAAGAGCGGGAGCAGTTGGTAGGGATGGTGCTGATTGTGGACTCTAGACGCGGAATTACCGAACTGGATGAACAAATGATTCAGTGGTTTGTCCCAACCGGCAAACCCATCCATATTTTGCTCAGTAAGTGCGACAAACTTAATAAAAGCGAATGTAAGCATGCTTTAGAGGCGGTACGGAAACAGTTACAACAATACGATCCAGCGCTACCTGATGGCCATGGTGATTCCAAGAAACTTACGGCACAATTATTTTCAAGCACCAAGCGGATTGGTCTTGAAGAGGCCGACAATATTGTTATTCAATGGTTATTTGCAGCGGAGACTCAAGAAGATGAAATCACAAGCTAACTCTATATTGAACTTTCCGGCTCATCGTCCTCGTCGCATGCGACGCGATGATTGGTCTCGTCGTCTGATGCAAGAAAATCAACTCAGTACAAGCGATCTAATCTATCCAGTATTTTTACTTGAGGGCGCAAATCAATCTCAAGCGGTTGCTTCC
The DNA here is from genome assembly GCA_041179045.1 of Pseudomonadota bacterium. Taxonomy (GTDB): domain Bacteria; phylum Pseudomonadota; class Gammaproteobacteria; order Burkholderiales; family Burkholderiaceae; genus Polynucleobacter. Next base: position 1,707 of record JBEGUE010000159.1, on the reverse strand, counting down.
ATGCCCGGGGTTAATCGCGTATCCCTCGATTTACTTTTTGGTGTTGCTGAGGAATGCGTCTCCTTAGGTATTCCTGTGTTGGCACTCTTTCCGGTAATTGATGCCTCTCTTAAAACACCTGACGGTAAAGAAGCGTTTAATCCGAATGGCTTAGTTCCAAACGCAGTGCGTGAGCTCAAGAAACGCTTTCCTCATTTGGGCATCATGACTGATGTAGCACTTGACCCGTACACAAGTCATGGCCAAGACGGTGTGCTAGATGATCAAGGTCGAATTCTGAATGATGAGACTACAGCTATCTTGGTACAGCAAGCTGTTGCTCAGGCAGAAGCTGGTGTTGATATTGTTGCGCCATCAGACATGATGGATGGTCGTATCGGAAAAATTCGCGAAGCCTTAGAGCAAAAAAATCTGATTCATACTCGCATCATGGCTTATTCAGCTAAATATGCGTCCGCCTTTTATGGTCCGTTTCGTGATGCAGTAGGTTCAGCAAAGAATCTAGGCAAAGCAGATAAAAAAACCTACCAAATGGATTGCGCCAACACTGACGAGGCTTTGCGGGAGGTTGCTCTTGATATTAATGAAGGTGCTGATATGGTGATGGTCAAACCGGGTATGCCTTACCTAGACATCGTTCGCAGAGTACGTGATGAATTTAACTACCCAACTTATGCTTATCAAGTCAGTGGTGAATACGCCATGCTCAAGGCTGCCGCACAAAATGGTTGGCTTGATCATGATGCTGTGATGATGGAATCGTTACTCGCATTTAAGCGTGCTGGTGCTGACGGCATCTTGACCTACTTTGCTCTTGAAGCTGCACGTCTTTTAAAAGCATCCAAGTAATTAGTAGTTCAAAAAGTTAAATGGCTTAAGTTCCCAAGGCCTTTTTCAAACGCTCGATAAAACGTTGTGGTGGCATATAGCCAATCACGCGTTGATCTTTCAACTCTTCTGAGTTGAGATCAAAGATCAAAATTCCTGGTGGCCCGAACAATCCAAAACGTTTTAATAAAGCCTGATGCTCGGCATTGTTTTTTGTCACATCAGCTTGTAGCAAAATAAATTTCTGCAACTCTTGATTTACTTCGGGGTTAGCAAACGTATTTACCTCCATCTCCTTGCAAGAGATGCACCAGTCTGCATAAAAATCCAAGAGCACTAGTTTCTTTTGTTCTTTTGCTTGGGCTAAGAATTGATCCAACTGCGCACTAGAGTCAATCACGACAAAACTAGCTTTTCCAATCTGATGTTGGCGCTGACCATTCGCCATTGTCTTGCCCGCCTCATCACTGCCACTTTGAAACAAGGGGGATGCAATCCAGGCTGCAGTTGCTACCAATAAAACACCTAACGTTCTTTGCAACCAGACCATCCAAATACCAGTGGATGGAATCAAGATGCGAGCCTCAATGGCAATAAAAAGGAGTGGCAATCCCATGCCTAAAGCCATTACAAAAAGGAGTCCCGCCCCCAAACTCATTGAGCCTGTTTGGGCAATAAAAGTGAGCACCCCAGCTAAAGGAGCGGTAATGCAAGGACTGGCAACTAATGTTGAAATTCCACCCAAGGTAAAAGCGCCTGCAAAACTGCCACCTTGATGACGTCCTGCTAATTGATCCACCTTTTGCTGCCATGATTGGGGCATTCTGAGCTCGTATAGACCGAATAGACTCCCCGATAAGGCTAAGAGTAGCAATGCAA
>JBEGUE010000158.1:0-2736 GCA_041179045.1 Pseudomonadota bacterium | reverse complement strand
CTGGGCCGCCAGCCTCATTGCCAACAGGCTCCAGCGTTTTCCACAGAAGATGAATTTCTTTGTTCATCAATGCTTCAAACACCGTTAATGGTCCTACCAAATCCTGCAAGAACATTCCTGGGTAAAGCACCATGCCTATGGTCACCTTTGGACCGTCAGTGAGTTTGGCGTAGCGTTGCATTGCTGCTTCGTGATGGTTAACAGCATGCTCTTTACTAGGTTTCTTAATTTCACGAGCATGAGCATTGGGCTCAAATGTGCCAAATGCAGAGAGGCTCGCGAAAAGAGCAGAGATATGACGTCGCTTCAACTTAGATGTCCAATCGCAAAGTCACGGAAGCCGTACGAGGGCTACCAGGTTGAATCCAATCCGTGACGATCTGGTGGCTACTGCTGTAGTACTGACGATTAAACACGTTCTTTAAGTTGAACTGCAAGGTTCCCTTGTAACCATTCTCTTTGAAGGCATAAGCGGTCATCGCATCTACACGAGAGTACCCAGGCATTTGCACCGTATTGGCATAGTCAGCTTGGCGCTGTCCTTGTGCGAATACGCCAGCGCCGGCGCTCCATTGGCTATCGATTGCGTAGCGCCCCCACAAACTTCCTGAGTTGGTTGCTGCATTCGCTAATTTGTAACCCTTGTACTGTCCCTTTGTGTACTCAGCATCAAATAAGTGTGCATATGAAGCAATTAGAGAAAATTTAGACGTTAGCTTACCAATTGCATCGAACTCTAAGCCCCTAGATTCAGCTGCACCGACCGTTGTGGGAACCCATGTTGGCGGTGCATAGTCAGCAATATTGTTCTTAGTCAATTCAAAATATGCGACCGTCGTATCCAAGCGCCCACCACGTGTGCTGGCTTTCCATCCCACCTCTTTTTGTTGTGCGACTTCAGAATCAAGTGGTGCCCCATTGGCTTTACGACCATTTGCCGTTGCCAATGCTTCTTGGTATTGCGCGTATACCGATTGTTTAGGCGCGAACTCCCAGACCAAGCCCAAGCGTGGAGATAAATGCGATTCTTTATTAGGCACTAATTGCGCAGCCGGAGCAGAATTTTTATCTGCAAACACGGCTTCAGTTTGATCTTTACGCAAGGCTGCGACAGCATGCCAGCCATTGCCAAAATTTACTTGATCTTGAATTGTGAAGCTAGTCCACTTGCTGTGAGACTCGTAGTCAGCAATCAAGCCTGCGTTAGCCGCATCTAAAGCAGTCCCGCCTGCAACCAACCCAGGATTGGCAATAGAAACCGTATCTAAATATGAGGTGTACTGAAGGCCAGTTTTGCTTATGCTGTACTGATCGATTTCAAGAAAAAACTTGTGTTTTAAATTTGCGATGTTCACGTCTCCGGTCAAGCTTGCAGTTGCTTGATCGAGCTTAGTATTTCCATCAGGTCGAGCATAGTAATAAAAGCGACAAATGCTTGATGAACCAGCCAAACAGGTATTGCCCCCTGAATAGTAACCACTGTCTCTCCAAGGCCAGATATCGACCTCATGAGTCTTGGAGGTAATGTGGGCCACGCGGCCTTTCAATGTCCAACCATTTGCAACCTCAGCTTGCGCATCGACAACCAAAGAATTGCTGTTAACCCCAGATAGTTCTGGCGAGTTGTTGTACTGAATATTGCTTGCAATATTTGCTGGACGATTACCAATAGCAGGAACACCAAAATCAGTACGGTACTTTTGTTCGTTATGGTCATAAGTCACGGCAACTTTGGTAACTGCATTAGGCACCCATGCCAATGTGCCACTGAATGCATTGAGCTTGTTCTCAACGAAATCACGGTTTGATTTCGCTTGATCGTTTGACACAGAGAATCGCCCTAACAAAGTTTTATCTTCATTCAAGGCTCCACCGCCATTGAATGCAGTTCGGGACAAACCATATTGACCGATTGTTTGCTCGAAGCCGAAATGTTTTTCTTTTGTCAGCGCTCGAGGCACGACGTTAATCAACCCACCAGGCTCAGCCCGGCCGTATAAAACAGATGAAGGGCCTTTAACCACCTCAACCGATTCAACATTTGCCATATTGACAGGCAGCCCATTTACCTTAACGCCGTTGAGGTAATAAGTTGACCCGCCAGACATCTGGCCTGACGCTGTCATTGACTGGGAAGAAAAACCACGCATGACCAACAACGGCTGCGCAGATCCATTAAAACCAAAGTCGGAGCCCACGCCAGCCACGTTTCGTACAGCCTCTGTCAACGTCAATGCGCTTTGATCTTCAATTACTTCCCGAGGAACAACCTGCACCGATTGCGCAACTTCTAGATTGGGCGTGTCTGTTTTTGAACCAATCGTGCTTGGCTTGCGTTGATAGCCGCTCTTTTGATCTGTGATCACTACCGTAGGCAGCGCTGCATTATGTGTTGATTGCGCAAAAACGCCACTTGTGACGCACATCGCCACAGTCATTGCTACTGGTCTTTTTAAGAAATTCATTTTTAAGTCTCTAAATTATTGAAATACAAAGGAAATTTGATTAAGCCGCCATCGCCATCTCATCCCCACCCACCCAAGCCTCACGCACAGGCCGCTGATACACACGGGCAGGTAAAAAGGCATTGAGTTCACGGCACACGGTTTCGGTGGCGGTGTCCAAGATGGAAGCAATCTCGCGCAGCACAGGAAGATCACGGCGGTCTAGCGTGTGCTCGCAGCCGTGGGCATCGCGGGCCAGCAGTTTTAAGAAGTGCGCCAAGCGGTCGGTCAC
>JBEGUE010000157.1:0-2709 GCA_041179045.1 Pseudomonadota bacterium | reverse complement strand
CTCATAACCCGAAGGTCGTAGGTTCAAATCCTGCCCCCGCAACCAAACAGTAGAAGGCTTCTAGGTCAATTGACTCAGAAGCCTTTTTGCTTTCTTGGGGCGATGTGGTCGCCATGCGTAGGATACATAGCAACGTTATAGCTTAATGCGAGTGACTTTTAGGATTCATGGGCATCTTATTAGGATTGCTATTGGGCATATTCCCACCATTCATCATCTGCTGATGCGCCCCTTTCATCTCTTCGTGCATCTCTGGATGACAGAACTCATGATCATTGTTTCCACTAGCACCACCCATTTGATGCGTGCTGGGGCCCTTGTACCCCAATAAAGCTGGATCCAGCATGCCGGCGATCATGGCGATGTGTCCAAAGACTAAAAATAATGCAACGCAGATCGCATGAATTTTCAGCTTACCCATTTGATCTAAAGTTTTGTTCACAAAACCAAACTCTTGGAGGGCAATCCAAATCAGAGGCAAACCACCAATGAGATAACTGGCAACAGCAATTACATCAATAGCAGTGCGCCATTCATTATTTTTGGTGATGGGTAGCACCGCAGTAGTCATCAAGTATGCGATCACGCCAATGAAATACAGCCCTACCGTGGTACCTGCAAATCGATTGAGGTGATAAACAAAGCCATCAAACTTTCGGGTAAACAAAATATATAGCTCAGTGATTGCTAGGGTTTCAGCAAGCACTATCGGTATAGCCATAAATATGAGTAGATTCCAAGGCTGATTGTCAGCCAATAACTCCATGTAGTGAGTCATGTTCATTACGATTCTCCAAAACGAAAATTATCAAAAAGGCATCTCAATGCCACAATCAAAAGTGATTACAGATAATCTTTGGGAGGTTTGTAAATGGATTCAGGAATATTGGATGAGGGTGTTGAGGCATAGCTATGCAAGTACACCTCGACCAGCTGGGATGAAAAAAACTCAGGCGAAACATTCAGAATAGCAACTACTGCACAGCAATAATGGGTGGCGCTAGCATTAGTTCTAGATTTACCATCCTCAGAAAGGCTAGCGGATGCAGCCTCTTGGCAGTGATCATGACTAGAGGCCACAACAGTACTACTAGCACCATTTAAATCAACAGGCATCATCGCAGCGTTGATTTGGCTAACGAAAAAACTGAGGAAGAGAAATGTGATGAATTTCTTCATACTTTTAGTTTACGCTCAAAAGTGATGGGTTCCTAAGCAATTTTTATACAAGGTTTGGCTTAAGTCCACTTGCAACGACGCTTAAGCGAAGACCAACAGAATGCAGGATTCTATTCATAGTTTCGAGAGTTGGGTTTCCATCATCACTCAATGACTTAAATAGCGTTTTTTCGCCAAGGGCAGCATTACGTGCAACCTCAGCCATGCCATGCGCTTTTGCAACCTGCCTAAGAGCCAGCAATAAAGCGGCCTTGTCTTCAAGCTCCATTACCGCATCTATGTAGGCCGCAGCCTCCTCAGGATCGAGCAATGATTGCATTAAATTAACTTCGTAGCTCTTATCTCGCTTGACCATAATTAACCTCGACGTTTCCAATCTTTTAAATAGTCTATTGCTTTTTCTATTGCGCGATCTTGCTCACTTTTATCGCTTCCACACAACAGTAAAACAATTACCTTTCCTTGACGACTTAGGTACACCCGGTAACCTGGGCCATAGTCAATTCTTATCTCTTGGACCCCGTCCCTTAAACCCTTACAGTCGCCAAAATTGCCTACCTCTAGGCGCGCAATCCGAGCTCTAACCCTCATACGCGCCTTACTATCTTTTAGACTTCCTAGCCACTCCTCAAATGGACACTTTGTACTTGAGTTCATATAAAACCTGATTTCCATTATAGTATCCTAAAGAGTACTGTCAATAATCCCCTAAATTTGGGTTAAAACCATTTTTGACACCTCAACAACTATTAGGATTCGGGATCTACAAGCGCCCAATACATTCCTTTGAATTCCCCTCTTTGTAGCATCACTTTTAATTCGCTTGGGGTGGGTATTTCTTCATTTCGTTGGATGGCAACCTCAATCCAGAGCTTTATAGCCTCTTTGGATTTTTCAATAGCCTCATCAAAACCACCATCAGCAGCAGAGAAGCAGCCCGGTAAATCCGGAACAATAACTCCCCATGCTTTGTCATCCCCGCCTAACTCAATTGCAATTGGATATTTCATCTCGCCCCCTCTAGGTCGATATTTTTTCACACTGGCACCAATAATCATTTGCCCACTTCTATCGGAGGGCGATGCCACAGTCTTTGCAAATACCTCCTCTGAAACAAGGGCTCCTCATTTAATTTGCTCACCTTATAAAAACTCCAAACCTGTGCACCAGTAGTTGGTGTTTGATAAAACGGAATATTCATACTTTGGTATCGGGCGGTGACTGTAGGGTGTGGATGTCCGTATCGATTGCGATAACCGTTCTGTGCAAATGCTTCATCAGGACTGAGTGTGGTTAAGAGCTCTTTCGATGAGGATGTTTTGCTACCGTGGTGTGGTGCCATGAATATCAAATTCTTATCTTTTAAATAATTGAGTGCTGCTGTGGTTAAGCGCTCAGCGATTTCGGCCTCACCCTGCTTTTCGACATCACCCGTTAACCAGAATGAAGTGGTTTGATTGCGAACTTCCAAAACGCAACTAACCTCATTAGGCTTTCTGGGATGTTGGTCCTCAAAAATTGTATTTTCAT